>JANYBF010000611.1 GCA_025360895.1 Verrucomicrobiota bacterium | reverse complement strand
TGGCGGATGGCTTCGCAATCAATGCCGCGCGCGATGTTCTCCAACACCTCACCCATCATCAAGGACGGCACCCCCAACGCAAACTCGACGACTTCCATCCCACGCTTCACGTCGCCGCGCGACTCAACGAGCGTCTTGCCGTGTTCACGGGTGTTGCAACAAACGAGGTCTTCAAAATTATCCTCCATCAACCCTTTGAAACGACCGAGAATTCGGGCGCGTTCAACGAGCGGCGTTTCCATCCAAGCTGGAAATGCCGCCTGCGCAGCTTCCACCGCCGCGTGCGCCTCGGCCACACTGCCGACCGGACATTCGGCGATGACATCCCCGGTGGACGGATTGTGAACCGCAGTGGTAGCGAGCTTGGATTGCAGCCATTCGCCGCCGATGAAATTGGGACAAGGGTCAAGGGACTTGGTCATAATTCCTTTATAGCAAAGTCGCAAAACCGCTAGGACGCAAAGAAAATATTTCCGGTGGAGCGAGAGTTACTGCCGGCACATTACCAGCCGATCCAAGGGTCACTACGCCGCCAGAATTTCTCGGTCCACGGAACAAAGTCGCCGGTCATTTAATAACCGGTGCGGCAAATGGAGGCAGGAAGCGCTTGCCCTCGAAGACCGTTTTGCCGATCAAGTGGTTCGTACGCTGGCTCAAGCCGTGATGCGTACAGTCAGAGTCGCTTAATTTCCTTTCACCCGAAAGAAACCAGTACTCCCTAACATCGGGACGCTTGCATTTTGAACGCTCGTTGTCAGCACGCTACTCCATGAGCTGGTCGGCAACGCATCCACCCACTCCACGACGAACGGCGGCGAACCACCGATCCACGTCAGGTTCACGTTCAGACCGACAGGGGCAACGGCAAGCGTGATAGCCGATGACACGGTGATTATCACAGCATCATAAGCCACAGCATGAATTCCATCGGTGGCGCTTAACATCAACGTGTAAACGCCCGCCGCGTTAAAAGTCGCCGTCGTGTTTGTCTGAGTGGTGCTGGCAAAGGCGACGTTGGTCGGGCCGGAATACAACCTCCACTGGTTCGTGGTCGGAAACGTGTTGGTAGAACTGACGTAGCCTTGCAGTTGCAAAGATACGCCGACGAAAGCACCTCGATCGGGCCCCGCATTTGCCACGGCCGCGCCCGGTGAGCGCGGACCTTCATTCGGTCCGGTGGTTTGGATAGCTTCAAAGTTCGTGATGCTGACACTGCTCAAATGATCGAAACATCCCGCCGGCCAGCGGTCGTCCGGCGTCACCGAGATGGAAAAGAAATTCCCATTGTCCGCCACCAGCGCACCGTACTTCTTCAACGCGAGCGCCACTGCCTTCTCCTGCTTGGTCCAGTTCGCCGGAATGACAAACGAAGCTTTGAGCCGCACGCGCTGGCCCATGGCCGGCAGGTTCCCACTCGTGTTGTTCGTTGGGGCGGCGTAATGCGTGGCGGGGTAGATGTAATTGCCGTAGCGCGATTGCTTGACGACGATCCGCATCGCATGCTCCACCATGCCGCGCTCACATTCGTCGAAACGCGGCAGCGCCGGAAACATTGGCAAACCCGCTGCATCGCCGGAAGTCCAGCCGGCGGGACGCAGTCCATTGGTGTTCAGGTTGAACTTGGCGCCGTTGGACGCTTCCCAATTGCCACCGACCCGCTTCGCCTGCCAGGTTTCCCAGATGTAGCCGCTGCCGGGTTGCACGATGATGGCATGCCGGTCACCGCCCGCGTCGTTTACGTCCTGTTGCCACTGCGCCAAAGTCAGCCCACCGGTTTCCGATGGCCAGGTCTCAATCGGCAGGTTGCTGGGAACGGGATACAATCCGTTCGGGAATGTGCCGCCAGCGAGATCGGATTCATCCGGGTAGTCAAAGAAGTTGATCGGCGTGGTGGCTTGGGCATCCGGCACCAGCACATAGTTCATCTCCTTGAACAGGCGCAAAGTTCGCCGCGACGCCAGAAGATCGGCACTGATCTGCGCGATCATTGCGTCGGAATTCGCCAACACCGGCCGCCGCGAAATATCTTCGTTCCACGGATTCGTGACCGGAAGAATCTGCATGGCCGCCACCACGGCGTCGGCGTTGGTGGTATTGAACAGGA
>JANYBF010000600.1 GCA_025360895.1 Verrucomicrobiota bacterium | reverse complement strand
CGGCGGCGGCGTTGGTATCCGCCACCCGTACGAGCAGGCTGGAATAATTCTCGCGATCAAAGATCGAACGCGCTTCATCGGCGTCCATCCACATTTCGGAATCAAATGCGCTGTCGCCGCTGTACAAAGACAGAAAAAATGACAGTTCGCGACAATAAATGAAAGGTGGGGCGATTTCGCAAGATGTATAATCAGATACGGATCCCTCACTTTGACTCACCACGGCAAACGTTGTGCAATCAGGATGAAACGGGCTTGCCCAGCTTCGATTTGAGCGTGCGTTCCAGCGCGGCCTTGTAGGCGACCAAACTGAACGGGTGGATGCGCTGCTCGATCGCTTGAGTATAAGCAAATCCAAAACCCAACTCCGCCAAGCGCGTGTGCAGCGCCTCAATCGCCCGCTGCAATTCGATCTCCACAAACCGATCGCGGCTGTTGTGCGCCCGGCCATTGCGATGGGCCCAATAGTTGCGCTGCCGAAAAACCGGCAAAGCGCTCCCCGAAGCCTGAATCTCCCCCGCATCGAAGCGCCGCCAGTAGATCGCCTCGAAGTAACTCAGGAGATCATCCAATTGACGATCCGTGAGCCGTGGGTCGGTGCTGGTGCGGCAGGCCGTCAAGGTCATCAACGTGGCGCGATATTCGGCATCCTCAATCCCCGCCTCCGCCTGGGCGCGCTTGAGCAAAATCTGTTGCGGTCGTGTTAGCACAATTTCATTTTTACGTTATCCGCCCGGCGCAGAGCGCACACACCTGAACCTTCTCGGTCAGCCATTGGCCCTGGCGCGTGCGCACAATGGGCAGATTCATTTGGTTACGCATGTATTCCAGATCGCGAAAGATCGTGCGGCGATCCACTTCCAGTTGGGCGGCCAGTTCGCTGACCCGCAACGGCCGGCGAGCGGATTTCAACCGCGCCAGCAAGCTTTGCATCCGGACCAGACACGGGCGGTTGAACCGGTCTTTGATCACAACAGCGCCTCCTGTTTGAGCGCCTTGACCGGGCGCTTTTTGCGGCCCCGTTGCAAAGCCTTGAAAACCGCGCTGCAAATCTCCGCATCCGTCTTTTCTTTTTGGTACTCCACCACCTTGATTCCCATAGTGGCCTTGAGCGTTTGCGTGCGGATGTTTTTGGCTTGGGCACTCAGTTCCTCGGCGCGCAGGCCCAGGCTGCGCGTTACCGCACCATCGAGATAGACCGGCAGATATTTGATGTCCGCGCCATTGGTGCGGATCTGTTTAAGCAATGTCATCAACTGCGCGAAAATAAAATCCGCGCCGAACTCCCAGCCGCGTTGGTGGCACGTATGGCCGTACCGTAAAACCGCCTTCATCAAGGCGCGCTCATCCCGCTTGAATTCCCGGACGCGATCCGCGTACCAATGATTGCGGATCGCGGCCAGAACTTCGGCGATGAGCTGGTCAACGGTCATCTCACCCTTCTTTGATCGGCCTTCACCTTGCGGCGCAGGTTGCCCAAGCTGTGCGCCAGCAGGACCAGGCGCGCCTTGGTCTTCGGCGGCAACCCATCAAAACAGCGGGCGATTTCCGCCACCGCCTCATCGATCTCGATCAAGGTGAGCATGGCCTCGGCCGCACTCATTTCGATTCGTGGAAAACGGTCCATACATTGGGCTGGGTTTCGTGGTACACGAGGTCACCCATTTCGGCGGGCAACCGCCGCCGGGCCACCTTCGCCACCGCGCGCCGGGCGCTGAGCGGGTCCGTGGCCCACGTCGCCCCGGCGCTGGCGTGATAACTCCCATGCTCGAACCGCACGCGAATGGTGAGATTTGGCTTCACTTGCTCGCGAGCTCCGTGAGCTTGGTTTCGACGAAGAATTTTTCGCCCTGAGTCACCTTCAGCCCGCAGTGCGGCAGCATGGCGGCGACGGTGGGATCATCGCGCTGGCCGATGATGGCTTCCTTGTCCACCTCGGGCCGGTTGCGGATGAAGTTCGGCAGACAAAGGCAAACGGCGCCCGTGATCTTCTCCCACGTCCAGGCACGCGCGAGCGGCACGAGCTTGGGCGTGCCCGTTCGAAAACCGAGCGTTCCATTGAGGAACTCGATGCTCTTGCGTTTGATGAATTGATCCGGGTTCGCATTTGACCAGGCTTCCAAATCTTCGGTGGCTAACCGGCTGATTTTATCGACATCTGCCAGCTCAAATTCGTATTCGTTTTTGATGGCGAGAATCCTGGCATCCATCTCCGCGATCAGCGCGATCCGGGCATTGGTGTGCCGGGCCAGATCGCCCATTCGTTCTTCCACCTCGGCCAGCGTGGTGAGGTTGGGCGTGACATTTTTGCTGATTCGTTCTTTGGTTTTCATGTTGTTTTTTAGGTTAGTCAGGCAGACAGGGAGCGCACGGCCCATTCACCCACAGCCCTGCGGACTGCGGCGGCGGCATCAGCCGTTCGCGGTTTTTGGGCAGTCGCCCCCCGTCTGCAAATTTTTTGATCGGAGTCCAATCATGGCCACAGAGGCCGCACGTTACCGAGTCGCCCGCGGCGATCGGCTCACTGCCGATTTGCGGCAGTTTTTCCCGGCACTTGGGACAGGTCAGATAGCGCTTCATTGGTTCAAGGGTGACTCGCCGCGAAGCGGGCCGCTGCGCGATAAGTCTCGCTCCGGATTTCATGGTCGCGGATCAACCGGGCATCCAGTTCGCTGATACTCCGGCCATCGGCGGATTGGTGCAGCGCGGCCAGCGCGTGGTCCTGGGCCTTGGCTTTGAAGCGCTCGGCTTCGGCTTCGAGGGTTGGGATCAATGTATTTTTTTTCATGTTGTTTTTTTGGTTACGGTTTACGGAAAAATGTGTTTCAAGCGTTGGATCCGTTGGGCCGCGTTCAAGCCGGCATCCCGGTGGACCGAGCAAAAGGGCCGCCAAAAATCTCCGCCGAAATCTTTCCAATGCGTGGCCGGCCGCCGGCAGGGCTGCGATCCGCCCGCGTTGAACTGGCAGCGGCCGGAAATTCTCGAAGCGCTTTCTGAGTTTCTGAGTTTTGGCTTCATATTTTTTCCAGCGGATTAACCTTCAGTTGTGCCTCTTGAACACCGTCACAACGCGAAAGCGGTGGTTCGTGCTCTTGACCATGCCGATGACGGCTTCGAGGCAGAATTGGTCTTTGCGATACATAGGCAGCACTTGATCCAGCCACACGACGTGGCACCCAGGCGTGAGGCGCGCACCGAGAGCAGCCATCACCTTGTTGCGCTTCACCATCGTAGTTTGATACCGCTCGCAATCCTCGATGCTGTACGGCGGGTCAGCCATCACGAGGTCGTATTGTTCCAGTGGCACCCGCTCCAGGGTTTGAGCGTCATCCACGTAGTCGGGCGCGAGTTCTGGATTCACGTCCACCGTGTCGCCTGGCATCACGGATTTATCTACGCGCCCGGAGAACAGATGCAGCACGCGCTGCTTGTCAGGGAACAGCGCCTTGATTCGACGGAGGTATCCAGCGGGGTAGCCTCCGTAGTAGGCAGACTTTACCCGGTAGTCGTTGCCCATGATCCATGTCCCGACGATTCGCCCATCACCTGCAACGAAAATGGATTCAGGAAACCCAGTCACGCGATGATAGTTGGCTACGCGATCAGGCAGAGGAATGCGGGTATTGATTTTCATATTTTTCCGGCCGGGCTGCGTTTATTTAGCCGCGTAGACCGTCTCGCCCATCATCTGTTTTCTCACCGTTGAACTGGCAGCGGACGGAAATTCTCGAAGCGCTTTCTGAGTTTCTGAGTTTTGGCTTCATTTTTTTTCCAGCGGCTTAATCTTCAGCAAATTTTTTATCGCGTTTTGGCAGGCGGCGCGCAGGCGTTGCGCAGTTGGCGACCATCCCGGCGGCCCGATATCCCACCATGGCGTCAGGCGGATTACCCACATTCGCTGATCCGCCGGCAGAGAGTCATCCGGCCAACACGCCGCCGGGAAGCTGAACACCACACCCAAGAGCCGTTGCTCGACGATGATCTGGCCGGCTTTCAATTTCGCTTTCACCGGGAAGTCCCGCACCGACTTTTCCGTAACGGACATGCGGGTATTGATTTTCATATTTCTCCGGCCGGGCTGCGTTTATTTCGCGGCGTAGACCGTCTCGCCCATCATCTGTTTTCTCACCGCCAAGGCTTTGAGGAAATGCCCCTCGTTCACGTGATCGCCGGACTTGGCCGCGATGCGGCTGGCCACCTTGAGCGTCTCCACCAGGATGCCGAGCCGGCCCAGCTCGTTCGCCACCTGCATGGCCGCTTCCATCGTGCGCGCACTCGGACGCGAAACGTATTGCCGCAGCAACGGCGCGATGTCCGCCTCCTTTAGTTTGCGCGGCAACCGCACCGGCATCCCGATGCGCCCGAGCAATTGCTCGAACATGTATTCAGATTTCTTGAGCTCCACGTCGAAGCGCTGCGTGGCCAGCAACGCCAGCCCGCACCCGCTGCGATCGTGCAAGTCGCGCAGGATTTCGAGATTCACCGGGTTGATGCGCCGATCGTTGGGCAACAACCGATGCGCCTCGTCCACGATCAGGATGCGATTCTTGTTGAACGCGCGCAGAATGGCCTGGTGCATCTGGCCGATGCTTTGATTGCGGTTCACCCCCACCGCCGCCGCGATGTCCATCATCAACGCCCGCGTGCCGCCGTACGCCGGGGCCACCACATAGACCGAGCGGCCATGATTGTTGCGTTCCTTCCACACCAGCGCGCTGGTGGTTTTGCCCATTCGAGATTCGCCCACGATCATCGTGATCGAGTTATTCGCGACGGCATAATCCAGCGCCGCGAACGTCAATTTGGTCACACTGTTCTCAATGAATTCCTGCTTCTGGATCGTGCGCCGCTCCTGCTGGATGCGGCGATAACTGCGGATGGCCTTGAGGATGTTGGCCCAGTTGCCTTCGTAGTTGCCTTTGAGGACGCGATGCAACGTCGAATTATCGTAATCAATCGCCTGGGCGGCCTCCTTCCAGCCGATCTTGTCGTCGAGGATGTGCTGATGAAACCAGGTGAGTTCCTCCTGCGTGTCCTTGTCGAGATGCCGCCAGTTTTCGAGGTTGAGCGGCATGTTGATGCGCGAATGCGCGCTGCTCGCTTCGGCGGCTTGCGATTGGCTCACGCCCGGTGTGACGGCGCGGGCGACGGGAGTTTCAAGTTGGGTGGTCATGGTCCTTGGTGGTTAATTTGGAAATCAGGAAATCAGGAATCCGAGCATATCTGTGTTTTTACCATCCTCTTTGCCGCGCAATTTGAGAGCATCGCCGAGGGTCTTCACGATTTGTGCCCTGGCGTCCAAGCCGTGGATCTCCAATGCGTGGTCCCGCCCTTGGCCCACCACATAGACCTCTTTGCCGCTGTTTCGGTAATCTCGGTTAACCGGCTCAAGCTTGCTAATTAAGTCGGCGATCTTAGCGGCGGACTGCATGTCCGGCGCGATCCATTTGGATGAGCAGATTGTTAGAATGGTTTTCATTGTGGTCCTTGGTTTTATGGGTTGATGGTTAGGAGTTGCTGTCGCCAAAAAGCTGGCTGATTTCATCGGCGCTGAATTCCTCGGTGCGCGGCGCGGGCGCTTCCAGGGCGGCGGCGGTGTCCTCCGGCGTGATGTCGCGCGCGGCGGCGTTGACGTCACGTTGCACCCGCTGGCGCGTGGCCGTCTTGGCCTCGCTCGCCGCGCGGGCGGCGGCAATCTGTTCGCCCACCGCCTCAGTGGCCGGGGCGGCTTCCGGCGCCAACGGCGCGGTGCGTTGCAGAAACGGCGCGAGGCTGCGGGCCTCGGTGCGGGCCACCTGGGCCTGTAACTTTTTGCGTGTCGCATCGGCGGCGGTCTGCGCTTCGGTGGCCCCGAACTTCGGCAGCTCCCGCACGCGCGATGCGACACAAATCAGTTTGTATTGACGACCATCCTTGATCGTGTAAATCACCGCATCCGTGTCCGGATCGTAATCATTCCAGAACACCACCACGCGTCGGCCGCGCTGGATTTCCAACGCCGGATTGGAATAGGTGTAATGCGTTTGGTATTTCCCGCTGCCCACCGTCACGCGCACACCGTTCTGAGTTACCGCCAACACGCGATAGGAGGCGCGATACATCCACTTGGCCTTGTCCGGAATGGCTTGGAGTTGCGGGGCGTCCTCGGCCCATTTGTCATTCGGGCAACGGCCCCGCAAAATCTTCCCGTCGTTCCGTTCGTGATTCAGGTTGTCCATCACCTTCGTCAGATGATCGGTGTACTCCTTGAGGTTCAGGAAAAACTCGCGCGGATGCGCATGGCCCGCCGTGACCTGGTAAAGCTGGTGCTTGACCGTCTCCGGACAATCCTCGCGCTCGTTGCGCCCGCAGAAACCCCGGCAAGTGTCCGCTGCGTACTGCAATTGATTGAACGCCGTCTCGATGATCTTGCCGCGCGGCGTACGCGTGTGGATAACCTTGGTGCCGAGCGCCCGCAACCCGCCGAACCGCGCGTTGTCATCCAATCCGGTCTTAGTCCCGATCACCACATTGGATTGCCATGTCCCACCTTCGAGCACGGCCTGCTTGAAAACGCCGTAGTGATCCATCACATCGCCGAGCAAACCCCAAACGTCGTCCTTATTGTACTGGCCTTTGGGACGGATGATCGCGCGCACGTTCAGCCAGCGCATCGTGCCGATGTCCATCGCCGCCAGAATCTGCGGGCGGATCAAGAGGAAGCCCGCTTCATTCGGCCACTCCACCCACACGTAGGCATTGGCCGTCATGTCGTCCGCCGTGAAGCTATGACCCGCCGGCACATTCTCGTACGTGCATGCGGTGTACGGCCCGTCCAGCTTCATCGCCTTGGGCCCGATCTGAATCAACTTGGTACCCAGCTCGGAAACCCGCAGCGCATCGCGCACACTCGGCGGCACGTAACTCTTGCTCGCGTTCGCGCCGTGCAACCATTTCCGCGCCGCCCCGTTCACCGTGGGATCCGCCACCAGATTGCGGTACCCGCGCGCAATGTTCAGCCGGCCACCGGCGCCGTGCTCCACGCTCGCCGCGCGATAACGCAAAATGGTTTCCTCATCCAGATCGCGCGCAAACGGTTTACTGCCGGAGCGCCCGCGCTTCTGTTCCACGAGCCCATCGAGGCCGTTCGCGGCGTACGCGGTGGCCCAGCGGCGCAGCGAGGACACGCTGCAACCGAAGAGCGGATGCTCCTTGGCAAAGTGTTCGCACACCAATTGCAAGGCAACTTCCTTGCCCAAAACCAGATTGCTTTGCAGCAACGTCACCGCGCGCTCGCGCAGCAACACTTTATCGCGTTGCACATCGCTGTGCGCCAGATCGGCGAACTTGACCTCGGGCGCTGGTCCCTGCGAATCGGATTCCGGGGCGGTGAGGATGATCGAGGCGATCTCGGGCGGTGGACAAAAAAGGAGGCGATTACCCTCGCGGCGCGAAGGCCAGTGCTCGCGCTCGGCGAGCCGGGTGATCTGTTTCTTGTGGACCACGCGCGCTTCGGTGGTGAGCGCGCGGGCAATCTCCCGTGCGCGATAATAGTTTTGAACGTCGGGGGCCAGCGAGTTCATGGTTTAGTTCAGTTGCGGACGGGGATGAAACGCGGCGAGATGATTACAGAGTTCGCACCAGGCGACGAAGGCATCCAGGGCGGGCTCGTTGCCGGTGAATTCGCTTTGCTTGAGAAAAATCAAGGTACCCGGCGCGCTGGTCGGGAGCGACGCCAGGGAATTTGAATCCAGCGCGCCCGCCTCAGCTTCGACCTCGGCCGCGATGGTGTGGTGGGGACTGTTGAGGAAGGTTTTTAATTTCATAATGGGGTCGAGCCGAAACTCATAAACTCAGAAACGGGCGAAGGCGTTTTCATTTTTTGAGTTTTTGAGTTTAGGCTTCATTGGTTTGGTTGATGTGGTTGGCTCTGGCTTGGAAATAATTCCCGAGCGCGCGCAGCAGTCGCGCGAGGTAGAAGGCAATGGCCGCGAAGCAAGCGGAATAGAAGCCGCACTTGAGGCTCTTGAAAAATTGCGTGGGCGTGATGGTTTGAAACCAGCGCCCCAGCGCCCACACCACAAACCAGGTGACACCGGTGAACACCCCGAGCACCAGCAGCGCCAATAATCCCGCCCGGAGTTCTTTCATAATTTTAGCGAGGAAGGTTTCATTTTTTGAGTTCATGAGTTTAGGCTTCATTCACGCCGCCATTGCGTGGTACCGTTTCTCGGCGGCAATCACCTGCAAATCCATCTCGCGAGCCTGGCTGCGCATCGTGTGCCGCCAATGCTCGAATTCCGCCACACTCATCTCGGCTAGCAGCATGTAACCCGGCATCCCCGGCCCGCCCATCACGCGACCGGCCGCCGCCACTCGCACCAGGCGCAGCCAGCGTTTGTTGTCCTCCGTGGAACTCATGCCCATGGCCGCGAGAATCTGCCGCGCAATCGTCCAGCGGCGACCGCGCAAATAGTTCACCAGCCATTCCGCCGCGCGGGCCGTGGCCTCCTCGCGCTCCGTGCTGTTCCGAAACAGGAACTCGGGTTGCGCGCTGGGGATGACGGCCGTCTCGCTCATGCTTCGATGACTCTTCCGTGTTTTTTCATCTGGCGCACGCGGGCCAGCGCAGCTTCAAGTTTCGCCTCCACCTCGGTGATCACCGACAGCTCGTCGCGGCCCTCGGGAAAAGTGAACGTGCAGTTCTCATCGCCAAAGCGGCTCAACGCTTCGAGCGGGGCCAGCAAATCCGTAAACGCAAATTCAATCTGCCCCGTGCGCAGTTTCTTTTGCGCGTGCTTGATGGCATCGTACTCGCCGAAAGGACGCAGCTCGCGGAGATCGCGCAACAAGGCGATGAGCGGCTTGGGGCTCATCAACATCACTTCGCGAATGGCAAAGGCCTGAGCTTTCTCGCCGGTGAGCTTGGGATTCTGTTCGCGCGCCCATTCGAGCGCCGCCGTGGCGAGCTGCATGTAGAACCGCACCGTGCGAGGCTTAATGAGCGCGGAATTGTTCTCAGTGAATAATTCCCATTCGCCCGGCGGACAAAGGCTGCGCGCTTTAAGAAAGAGGAAACCGGAATTGATGGCCCGCGCGCGGGCGCGCGCCCAATCCTGCTTAAACCTCTCAGCCTCCTCGACCCCGGCATTGAACCAGTTCTGAACCTCTTTGAGAGTGTTGGCAATTTGATTCATTTGGAAATAGACCGATACCTTTTAAGGAGAGATTTGCTGAGCCGCTCACCACGTAAGACCCGCGAGAGGTGACCCGGACTGACCTTAAGAATCCGCGCCGCCGGCCGCACCCCGAGCCGTGGAGTCCGTACTCTTTCCGGGTTTACTTTGGGTGGTGTTGCGTGCAACATGTGACCATGTAAATACAGATTCTGTAACTCGTCAACGATTATTTACAGAAAATGTATATTATTTTTTGAAAGACTGGAAGGCATTGCGCGAGCAAGCCGGGATGACGTTGGAGCAGCTGGCAAAAAAATCAGGTTGGAGTCCAGCCGCAATCAACGGTCTTGAGCTTAGAGGCGAAGGCAGTCAGCGTTTAAAAGACAAGCTGGCGGAACTTTTGCTGCCAGCGGAAGTTACAGTTGCTGTAAACATTACAGGTTCAGAATCCGTAATTTCCAGAGGTGACAGATTGGTCGACGCACTCGACAATATCACACTCGAACAATGGAGACAGCGCGCCATATTTTACGAGGAACGATTGAATCAGCTCCAATCGAACCTCCGCTCGGCGCTCCAGTTGAGCGATGTACCCCCGCCCGCGTTCAGTTCAAAACCAGTTTCCGCTGCGGCACGCTACGGAGCGAAGGCTTCGACTTCGTCCAAGAGCGATCCCGCAAAGTGATCCGTGCCTTTATGCGCAACTGCCGCGACCAACGTTCCCATTTCATTGCAACTTCCATGCAGTGGATTGGCCCCCATTCGCTGGCGAACTCTTCCAGTTCTGGCTCCAGCCTTACTCGCTTTGATTTCATGCGCCCATCATCTTCCGGGGGGTCGGACAAAACCTGTCCATGTGAACAATTCTTGTAAAACTACGGACAAACAACAGTTCCGAGCGGCATCCGTTGCCGTTTTGGCAGCCATAATTAGAGATGAGTGATGATCAGATTTTCCTGTTTTGTGGGATCGCCGGGCTGTTTATTTTCCCGCTCATAGGTTGGACGATCGGGCGTTCAAAAGGCCGGGAAGCTTTCGGATTTGCCATGGGGCTACTGCTCGGTCCCATCGGCATTGTGATTGTGGCCATCCTGCCCGCCGAAGGCCGGCGGTGTCCGTTCTGTTGCGGGGTGATTCCAAAGGCGGCGGTTACTTGTATGCACTGCACCAAGGAACTCGGCGTTAGAATCCCATCGGTTCGAGACTAATTATGAAGACCCTGTGCATCCTGCTTGCAACCGCCGTGCTGTGCGGTTGCAACAGCCCAACGCATTACAATTTGCGGCCCGTCAATGGCAGGGTTTCGCCGCTGAGCCGAGAGGCGCGGGTCTATGTAGGGATTTCCGATAATTCGCTGCGCGGCTCAGGACGTAGTTGCGCGCTGGCCTTTGCTCGCGAAGCCAAGCCTTTCTTTACTGCCGTGGAAATAGGAACGGAGGCAGTCGATTTAAAACTGAATTTGATCAATGCCCAGGCCGCCAATTGCCGTTACCTCTTCTTGCCAAGAATCACCAACCGCGAAGACAATGCCACCGCCTGGTCCGGCAAGTCGGATCGGTTGGAAGTGGAACTCGCGACGTTGGATGTAGCCACCAGCAAACAGCTCGACGTTGGAACGGTTGAAGCGGTTGGCCCATGGTGGACGCTGGAGAATTTCACTCCCGAGGACTTTCTCGATGGGGCGTGCCGGCATTATCTTCGCTATTTGGTCGGCGAGGAAGCGCCCGGCAAACAAGACCCGCCACCCACGCCCGCTCGCTCCGCCCGAGATTCACAGTAAACAACCTATGAAACCCCTCTGCCTTCTGCTCGCGATCTCCCTATTGGGCTGCAATTTTAACAGCCAGGCATCGCCCAAGGCCACCGGGGTGGCGCGCGATAGCCACGGAAAAATTGCCCGCAGCCCAACGGAGAAGGCCCGGTTCAAAAAGCAAACCGGCTACCCCCATGGCCGGCCCGGCTACGTGATTGACCATATCGTGCCCCTCAAACGCGGTGGCGCGGACAAAGTCTGGAACATGCAATGGCAAACCAAGGCGGCGGCCAAGGCCAAGGATAAGAGCGAATAGCCGCTGCTCCCGCCGACGGGAGGGAGCCAGCCCAAACTCACAAACTCAAAAAAAAGAAATCTGCCCCGCGCGGCCCGTTTCTGAGTTTCTGAGTTTCGGCTGAAGCCTCCTTCGTTCCTGAGTTTCTGAGTTTCGGCTTTGCCCGCGACCGGATTGACCAATGGATTCGCGCGTTTTGATTCTCTAATTCTGTCTCTAATTTTTTCTGCGATGTACCCGTGGATGTCGCATTAAGCCTCTAGGCTGGGGGCGTGACTCTGGACCAGTCAATCGCCCAAACCCCCGATCTCCTCGGGAGTAAACGTTGCCCACCCACCATGAAGCCTAAACTCAAAAACTCAAAAATCATCCTGCTCGGTTCGCTCTGCTGCCTCGCTCTCAATTCTTTATTCGCGCAAGCGCCCGCGCCCAGTTCCCCTGGTGCGATTGCCAGCCTGCAGAATCTGCTCGCGGTGAGCGATACCAACTCGCTCGTCAACGCCAGCGAGATCAACACTTCCATTCTTTACAAACGCGACACCGCCCTCTCGCTCAACGGTGGTGAGTTCAAACTCGATTGGTGGGTCACGCCCCAGCAAGGCGCGTTTTTCGGTTACGAAGAATACGGGAACCGATCCGCCTATTGGACCCTCGGTTATCAGGCGCGGACCGTTTTCAAAAGCCTTGAGATTTCCGTGGGGGCCGGCACGCGGCAGAACGTGGATGATTCCTTCGGCGATGTGCGCCTGTTTGTTTCCCCGGCCCTCACCTATCGGATCGTGCACACTGCCAACTGGGACATTCGAGCCACGGTGGGTTGCGATGTCATCGCCACCAGCAAGCCCAATCCCTTCGTGGGCTTCACGATTCGCACGCTTCGATTCTAGTCCGCATGAAGAACACGCCAGCCATGAGTGCGTCAGGCGAGGGCTTATCATTGGGCCTATATGGCATCTCACCCCGGCGGGGATGTTCGCCGCTGAACCATGGCGCCGGGACATTTTTTTTTAAGCCCAAACTCACAAACTCAAAAAACGAAATGATCCGCTCCGCTCGCAATCCCGTTTCTGAGTTTCTGAGTTTCGGCTTAAACCGAGCATGAAATTCGACCGTCCATTAGCCATTGCCTGCGCGGAGACCATCCAAGGTCTCTACAACGGCAGCCTCCAGCCCAACGTGGTGGCGACCAAGACCGACACGCAGGTGCTGGTGAAAAAACAGGCCGATGATTCCTATCTGATCGCGTTTCCCGGCACCGCGAGCGTGCAGGACTGGCTCACCGACGCGAAGTTTCAAAAAGAGCAGTGGGCCTGCGGCCAGGTGCATCGCGGGTTTGGGCTGGCGTATGAATCGGTGCATGCCCAGATCGCCTCACTTGTGCCCGAGGGGGCCACAGTGATCCTCACCGGCCATTCCCTCGGCGGTGCGCTGGCCACCCTCTGCGCGGAGGCGTTTCGCACGCGCCAACGCATTGCCCAGGTCATCACCTTTGGCTCGCCGCGCGTGGGCAATGGCGCGTTTGCCCGGAATTACAATGACTGGCTCGATCACCGCACGGCGCGCGTCGTCAACGCCGGCGATCCCATTCCGCATGTGCCGTGGGTGTTCGGCACGTATCGGCATGTGGCCACGCAGGTTTACCTCCAGCGGGATGGTTCGGCCCAGATCGATCAACCCCTCGCCGTGGCGCTCACCGAGTTGCAAGGCACGTTGCAGGTCTATCAGCAACCCGCCAGCCCGTTTGCCTCCGCGCGCCAGCATCACATCGGCAGCTATCTCGTCGCGTTGAAATCTACCGCATGAAGCCATTTTATGATCGCCACGGCATCACTATTTATCACGGCGACGCCCGCAAGATTGCGCCAGGCTTGGGCCTCATTGATTTCATCTTCACCGATCCGCCGTTCGGCCACAACAACGGCAACGGCGATCTCATTGCCGCTTCGCAGAAGTGGCGAGGAAAGTGTAAAACCAAAGTCTGGCGAACCATCAAAAACGACGGCCCGGAAGCCAACGATCTGGCGCAATGGCTGTTCGCTTATGCGGCCGATTCTCTGCATTCCAGTTGTTGTTGTTGTTGTTGTGGTGGTGGTGGGCCAGATCCGCAATTTGCCCGCTGGTCGCTCTGGATGGATGAGCGGATGGAGTTCAAGCAAATGGTCGTTTGGGACAAGGGCAAGATCGGCCTGGGCTGGCATTACCGCCGCAGTTACGAGACCGTGCTGGTCGCCCAAAAAGGCAAAGGCAAAACCCGGTGGTTTGATCGCACCAACCGCGTCGAGAACATCATCCGGCCCGGCGATTACGGCATCAAAAAAATCATTCCACAGGCGCACGATCACCCCACGCCCAAGCCCGTCGCCCTGGCGGCGCACTTCATCAAACTCCACACCCGCAAAGGCGATCTGGTGCTCGATCCGTTCCTGGGCGGCGGCAGCTCCGCTGTGGCCGCAAAACAACTGGGTCGGCGCTTCATCGGCATCGAGCTGGAGAAACGCTGGTGCCAACTCGCCGTGGCCCGGCTGGAGGCAACCCCGGTAGTTAAACAAGCATGAACATCTTTTTCGCCCAGCAACAAGTGCCGTGGCCGGAAACCGCCAAATGGTTGCTCGGCTTCATTGGCTTTGCGGTGGCCTGCGGCAGTGTTTTCTGGACGGTGAACGAGGGGAAGCGTTTATTTCGGCGAAACCCACCCATCGAAGAGGAGTTCAGCGAGAAGAGCAAGGGCCTGCGCAGCGAGATTTATCACGCCAAAAATTCCGTGCTCAAAGAAGTGAACGCCGCGCTGGCCGTGGAACGGCAACGCATCGCGCGGCTCGAAGAACGCGACGAGCAGATGCAACTCAACCTCGAACGGCGCTGGGCGCAACTGCAAAACGAGCTGAGCGGGGTGCAACGCGATCTCGCCTTCATTCGCGGACGCTTTGAACGAAAGGACCCGGCATGAAACGCGAAGATTCGATCCGCAAAGAAATCCTGATGCAGCTCTACGCGCTGCGGCCCTTCACGGCCAGCCCCGAACGCATCCAGCGCGATGCGAGCAAGGCCGGCTACGATTACACGGTGGCCGAAGTGAAGCGCGAACTTTCGTTTCTGAATGACCAAGGCCTGGTGATCGAGATCGGCGATCCCGGCGTGACCGCCCGGCTCTATCGCATCCACGCGCAGGGCATCACCCATTACGAACAAAACCTTTGAATAACCGGCGCACAGGCAAGATCGCGCGGCTCACCCAGGAATGGCGGGAGATCGTGAACACCATGCTCCTCGATGGCGCGACCTACGCGGCCGTTATCGAGCGCGTGAAGGAAGTGTGCCCGGATCTGGCGGAACAGAATTTGACGAACTGGAAGGACGGCGGCTACCAGGACTGGCTCAAGTTGCGGCAACGCCTGGAAGACATCCGGTTCAAACGCGACATGGCCATGGAAGTGGTGAAGGCGAACGACGGCGGGAGCATTCACGAAGCGGCGATGATCGAGGCCGGCGCGCAGCTCTACGAAGTAATCAGCGAATTCGACACCGCGAGCATCAAAGAATTATTGATCGAAGCGCCGGAGAATTATGCGCACATCGTCAACAGCCTGGCGAAGTTGAGCAAAGGCACTTTGGACAATCAGAAGTACCGGGACGCGAACACCAAGGCGCGGGAGGAACTCCAGAAACTGCGCAACCCACACCAGGCGCTCAATGAGGATGAACGCAAAGCCATCGTGGACAAAGTGGATGAAATCCTCGGACTGAAATGATTTTTGCAATTGTCATGGCCGCCATTCTCCCAGCACTGAATATCGACTCCACCAAGGCCGAGTCGAAGTACTTTATGCCGTTTCAGGTGACGTGGATTCACGACAACTCCCCGCGGCGGCTCGTGGAGAAATCCGTGCGGATCGGTTGGACGTATGCCGATGCGTTCAAAAACGTCCGCAAGCGCATCCAGTTTCCCAAGCGCGACTACCTTTTCGCCACCCGCGACCAGGCCAGCGCGATTGAATACGTGGAGACGGCGTACAAGTTCGCCGAGATTTTCAACCTTACCAAATCGATCATCTCGCACGGCATCGAGACCATGCGGGTGCCGGTGCATAACGAGAGCGGTAAGGACACGGGCTTCACCGAGGATGTGAAGATGGGCGTGATCAAGTTCGACAACGGCTCGCGCATTCTCGCGTTCAGTTCCAATCCCAACGCGATGCGGGTTTACGGCGGCGACGTGGGGCTGGACGAGTTCGCCTTTCATCCCCAGCCCGAAGCGTTGTGGGAAACCGCGCAAGGCCGCATTACGTGGGGTTACGACCTCGGCATGTGGAGCGCGCACAACGGCAACGACACCTTGTTTTATGTCTTCAGCCAGGAAGCGGCGGCCGGCAA
>JANYBF010000592.1 GCA_025360895.1 Verrucomicrobiota bacterium | reverse complement strand
GGCGAGGGACAACCGAGTCGTTCATGCAACTGGTGTAATTCCATCATCGCCACGGCGGCGTGAAATTGCGCGTCGCCCAACGCGCCGCAGAGCTTCACGCCGTTGGCCTTCACACGCGCAGTTTCCTCGACAGAAAACTTTTCGACGCGATACCGCTGGACTGGCGCGGCATCCGGTCGGCGCACACCCACCGTACGCGGGGCGGCTTTGCAGAAGTCGCTGAGTTGATTGACATTTTTCCGTGCGAGGAGCAGTCGCTCTTTCAACGGCTTCTTCGGACGTTGGGCGACGGGCGTTGTCGCTGGTAGGGCAACATCCTCCCGACCCACCACCGCGAGGAAGTATTCCGCACTGGGCGCGTCCATCAAAGCGTGGGTCCAGGTAAACACCACATCCATTCCGCCCGCACCGCGTTCCACGAGATCGAAGCGGAACAATTCACCGCGCCGTACCGCCAGCGGTTCATCACCAAGCGTCTCGCGCAACTGCGGAGTCTCCCGGTGAACTCGCACTTGCGGAAACCCACCTAATTCGGTCTGCGCCTTCCATTTGGGTGAAAACAGACCAGTAGGTCGGGAACCGAGAATGGGATAGCGCTTCACCAGTTCGGCCAAGCGTCTGCGAAGGGTCTCAGGTGAGATTGTGGAGGCAAGTTCGAGCACGATCTGGCAGGAGTTGCCCGCATAACCTTTGCGCCGGAGTTCGTAATCGAACCCGAGCATGAGGTAGTCGGACCCGTTGAGTGGTGAATCACCGTGCATTGAGCAAGCGCGTGATCGTGGCGGCGAGGGCGCGGACATCTTTCAGGGCATCGCCGGTGATTTCACTTTCGGGAATCCAGAAACCGTAGTCCGTCTCGATGAACACGAGCATCCGCACGAGGGACATGGAATCAAAGCCCGACGCGACCAGATCGGTTTCCGGGGTGACGGCGACATCCGGCGCGAACACCTCGCGTTTCAGGAAGTCCAGAAGTTTGGTTTCGATTTCTTGCGCTTCAATCATTCATACCGCAGCAGCGGCGCAGCGAATCTTGCCTGTGACCGACGTGCGGAGCAAGGCGGCAACATTGACAACCGACAAAATTGGCAATGGTAACGAGTTCAAGATTGGTTGCCAGTGGGTAGCCCAGCAAGCTAGTTTCGGGCACGAGCATTGAGACGGTTCAACAAATGTCGCGCCTTGACAAACTCAAGCTGATGGAATTGCTTTGGGAACAATTGAGCCGCCCGGACGACGCGCTGGTCTCTCCCGCATGGCACGCTGAAGCGCTGCATGAAACCGAGCAGCGCCTGGCCGAAGGCAAGGAACCGGTCATGGATTGGGAAGCGGCGAAGAAAGAGTTGCACCGCCGCTTTGAATGAAGGTGCGAATGCTCACTTCGGCGTTCAACGATCTGGCCGCCGGACGCAAATTTTATGACCGGCAAGGCGAGGGTTTGGGTGATTACTTTTTCGATTCCGTTTTCGCGGACATCGATTCTCTGGCGCTTTACGGAGGAATCCACCTGAATGTTTTTGGCTTCCATAGACAACTGGCGACCCGATTTCCGTATGCGATCTACGACAAGATTGTCACCAGTGGCGAGGTGACAGTTTATCGCGGGCTTGATTGCCGACAAAACCCGGCACAAATCAAGAGTAGATTACAGCGGAGCTAAGGAACGACTCACCTTCAAGCCTCCGGAGCAGTACGGCGAATCTTGCCGGTGACCGGCGTGCGTTGCAAGGCGGCAACGACGATGAAACGCATGGGGATTTTGTAGGCGGCGAGCTGTTCACGACAATATTGTCGAATGGGATCAAGGCTGGTGTCAGGCGACGATAACACCAGTTCAGCTTCGACCACTTCTCCGAGGTGCAGATGCGGTTTCCCATAAACACGCGATTCGCGCACAGACGGATGACGATTGAGCACGGCTTCTATTTCTTCCGGGAATACTTTACGGCCCGCGAGATTGATGACGGCGGTTTTGCGGGAGAGCAGAAACAGGAAACCGTCGGCATCCAGTCGTCCGATGTCGCCGGTAAAGAACCAGCCTTCATGCAAGACCTGCTCGCGCGGAACCCAGGGAGCAACGTAGGCATCGAAGATTCCCGGCCCAGCCACGGCCAGTTCACCGCAACCGCTTTCGCCCGGATTGATGATTCGCACCTGAAAGTCGCCAGCGGGTCGGCCCACGGAATCCCAACGACTGCGCGGGGCGGCGGCATTGAGGCTCACCAACCCAAGTTCAATCACGCCCAGAGCTTGAACGAGGGAAATGCCAAAGCGTTTAAAAAAGTCCTCCGCTGTATCTTGCGACAGTGCGCACGTTGTCGAAACCGCGAGTCGCACCGAGGAAATCTGCCCGCCCGAGTTGTCGCGTGCCAGCATGGCGAAATGGAATGGCGCAGCGTAAAGCACCGTGCCCTTCCAGCGGTCGACCGCTTCCAAAAATGGTTTGGCCAGAACATGGCGCGCCAGCACCACCGTGGCCCCGACGCTCAGATAGAGAACGATGGTAATGAGAAAGTGGTGCGCCATCGGCAGACACCAGATGACCGTGTCATCCGGCCCAATGCCAAATGCCTTGTTCGCCGACAGCACGCGATCGCGAACGGTTTCGTGTGAAAGCGCCACGCCCTTCCTTGCGTTCGTGGTACCAGAAGTAAAGCGGATGAGGGCAAGGTTCAATCCGTGATTATCATGCGGCGGCGGGTTTAGCCGGGCAAAAAAACAATCCGTCGCGACCACCACGCTTTCGCCGCGTGACTGCTGGCTAAGGATTCCTTCCAACTGCATGGCGGCAACAAGTTCCGCGATTTCGTCCTCGGTGCATTCCGTCGGGATGGGAACGACCACGGCGTTGACGCGCCAGAGCGCAAACGTCAGCGCCACGTAACTGACGCCGTTCGGAAACGCCAGCCCGATACGCCCGCCACAAGTGATTCCCAGCGACGGGAGTTTTGCCGCCAGTTCATTGATCCGTTGAGCGAGTTCGGCGTAAGAAACGACGGTGGCTTCCTCAATCAGGGCGGGCTTTTGCGGCCAGCGGGCGGCGGTGGTGTCCAACAACTCGGTGAGATTCATAGTTCCTGATTGCGCCCGCAGAATCCGGTGGGCCAAGTTTTTATGCAATCCATTTGTCATCAGCCGAACGAACGGAGAGGCAAGGGATTGTGGGGCGCCGGGTATTCCTCTGCCGGCGCCAAGGGTCCGCCTCCTCACGTCGGCGGCTACTGTCGGTCGGCGTTGCGTGCGCGGCGGGAAATTTCCGGGTTAGGTTGGTCAGAGAAGATCAACGGGTTGCCAACCGGGCCAGCCGCTTCTGTTTACGCATCACCATGAACATACACAGCCCGCCACTGACCGCAAACATCACCATCAACGGATACCACGCGCTCCAGCCATACCGGGCGAACATCTTGCCGAAGAGAAACAGGCTGAGGGCGGAGCCGTAATATTGGAAGGAGTCAATGACCCCCGTGGCAAAACCGGCCATTTTCTTGCCGCCGATGTCCATCGGCGCGGCCGCCCCGACAATTGAGTGCGTAGAGTTGACCGTCAGCGACGTCAGGACGAGAAACATTCCGCCGAGGAAAATCCCCAGCGGGCCGGGTTTGATCCACCCCGCGAACATGGCGAGAGCCGCGCAACTGATGACCGTGGCTTCGGTGAAGTAGAGGCCCATCGCCACCGGAGACCGCGCGCCCTTGAACACTTTGTCCGAGATGATGCCGGCTCCGACCGAGCCGAGGATAGCCACGCCGGTCATCAGGTTCATGATGATCATTACCGAGAGCGGTTTGGAATTCATGTCAATCAGCAGATGATCCTTGAAGAACATCACCGCCATCTGGTCGGAACTGTGGCGCACGGCGCCGGTGCTGGCATAGGCGGCGGCATAAAACCAGATCAACGGATGACGGAAAATGGTTTTGAACGTGTCCACGACACTGACCCGGGTCCCGAGGCTGTTGTCAATTTCATCCACGATCACATTGGAAAATCCGGCTTGCGCCGGTTCTTCTTTCACCGCGAAAGCCACGAAAACTGCCATGACGGCGGTGACAAACGGAGGAATGAGGAACAGCATCCGCCAGTTCCCAGGTGCCACCATCCAGGTACCGATGCCCCAAAAGGTCAGCGCAAAACCGCCCAGGATGTAGGGGGCCAGAGTATTGGCCGCGAACTGGCCCAACTGAATCATGATGCCGAAAATGCCGGCGAATGTGCCGCGTTCGTTGCGCTGAAACCAGGCGGCATTGATCTTGACCATGCCGGGGGCGCCACACGATTGAAACCAACCATTGATCAGCGCGATCAAACCGAAGGTTGCCAGCGTGCCGACAAACGAAGAGAAACCGAAAATCAGGTTGCAAACAATTGTCCCCAGCGCACCGGCGATCATGATCCATTTTCCGCCGATGCGATCCGAGATGAGGCCGTTGAACAACTGCCCCGTACCGTAGGCGAGCGACCAAATCACCCAGATGTTGGCGAGGTCGGCGGTGTTGAAACCAAACTCCTTGCCCATGCCGGGCCCGGCAAACCGGAAGTTGTACCGGCACATGTAGTACGAGGCGTACATGAGGCCCAACGCACCCCAGTTCAGACCGCGCCGAGAGCGAAAGCCGGGGGGATGGTGAGGCCGCGAGGAAACAGATGGCTCGGTTGCATTCATTAGTCGTTCGTCATCGGCTCCACCAAATCTGGGTGACAGCTAAACAAACCCCAATTGGGCGGTCAAACCTTGCTTGGGCCGCAGTCACCTTGTGTCGCAGGCTTTCAGAGACTTTGGAAGAAGCTCTGGAGTTGATCAGGCGGACGATACCGCCGCGACCGGCTCTCAAACAGTTTTGTTTTTGCGAGAGCCTTCTCTTTCAGCCCGTGCTGGAGTGAAGATAGATCTAGGTCGTAGCCATTGATTCATGTCCGAGCCCCAATGCGATCACCGAGCGATCCACGCCATTTCGCAACAGGTTCATGGCCGTGCTACGGCGAAGAACGTACGGCGACACGCGCTTCGTCTTCAGTGATGGACATTTTACTTGGGCTGCTTTTGAATGCGCTCGTCGTGACATGAACCGTACGAGCAGCAACAGACACATCGCTCGCAAAGTGGCGATGGTAGCAACAGTACTGGGGCTGTGGGTAGCCCTTGTACTGCTGTTTGCAGCTCCCCTCGCGTTGACCGGCCCCGTTGCATGGCGCCAGGCGGTTGGCTTCGGAGCGTCTTTTTGGGCGCTTTGGCTGTTGTTCCTGCCGGCCGTGGCGTGGCTCTCGTTCCGCTTTCCTATCGAACGGAGGAGACTCCTTCGGAATGTTGGTCTTCATTTGTTGGCCTGCCTCCTGGTGGTCGGCACCAGCCGGGCTGCCTTTCGCGCTGTCGCCCGGCTGTCTCCCTCGCCGCAGCGTTCGGATGCACCAGGGCGATCGCCGGCTTCGGAAACTGTAATGCCGGGGCCACCCGTTGGGCTCGGCGTGTTTCGTGGTCTCCGCGCAGCTTTGGACGTTCTGGTCTATTGGTCATTGGTGGGCCTTTGCCAGGCAATCACGAATTTTCGAACCTCGCAGGAGCGCGAACGGCGGGCGGTCGAATTGGAGGCCAGGCTAACCAGCGCCAAACTGCAAGCGCTGCGCATGCAGATCAACCCGCATTTTCTTTTCAACACGCTTAACTCGATTGCCGCGTTGGTTTACATCAACCCGCGAGCGGCCGACGAGATGCTGGGCGATTTAAGCGAGTTGCTGCGCCGCTCCCTTGATTCGATGGAGGAACAGGAGATTCCCCTGGCGCAAGAGCTCGAATTTATTGGGGGATATATCCGCATTGAGCAAAAGCGTTTTGGCGAACGCCTTCGAGTGGAACAAAGCGTTCCGGATGAACTCCTGAAAGCCCTCGTTCCAGCCCTCGTTCTTCAGCCGTTGGTTGAGAACGCCATCCGCCACGGCATCGAACCGCGGCGAGGCCCCGGGATCATCTCGATTGAGGCAAAACAGGAAGCTAAGCAGCTGCACCTGATCGTCCGGGACAACGGCAGGGGATTGCCTACCGGGGCCCCCGACAACTCTGGACGACGCGGGATAGGGCTTGCCAACACACAGGCACGACTGCAGGGACTCTATGGCCAGGACCCAAGTTTCTCTTGCGGGAACGCTGAAACCGAAGGCTACCAAGCCGATATTCACCTCCCCTTTCATTTGGAGCCAGTACATGTTCCCACCGTCTCGAACGAGTCAGCCGCATGAAAATCCGGGCGCTCATCGTGGATGACGAACCGTTGGCAAGGCAGCGGGTTCGCTTGCTCTTGGGTGAGGAACCTGACGTGGATGTCATTGGCGAAAGCGGAGATGGTTTTGAGGCGGTGGACCAGATCCAGGCAACCAAGCCGGATCTGGTCTTTCTCGATGTGCAGATGCCGGACATGGATGGATTTGAGGTGTTGCGCCGAGTCCCGCAGGCATTGCTGCCCGTCGTGATCTTCACCACGGCCTATGATCAGCACGCGCTTCGGGCGTTCGAGGTGAATGCGCTGGATTATCTCTTAAAGCCATCCAAGCCCACCCGGTTCAAGGAAGCGGTCCAGCGGGCGCGGGACCTCATTGCCAACAAACACGCCGGCGTTGCCAACCGCGGGCTGCTCGCGCTCTTAGGTCAGACACCGGCACCCGCAAGTCAGCTCACTCGATTGGCGGTCAAAACCCCAGGCAAGGTTACCTTTGGGGATCAGGTTCATTCCTGCTCACTGGCGCTTCGCACCAGAATTCCCCGGCTTCGTTCCAAATCGAAAGCCAACCCTCAGAAATCCGCACACCATGCCGTTGCAAAAGCGAATTGGAAAC
>JANYBF010000572.1 GCA_025360895.1 Verrucomicrobiota bacterium | reverse complement strand
GGCCCGCTGGAATTGCAGGAAAACCCGCGCAGTCGCAGCGCGCAGTTGCGGGTGATGGAGAAAGTTTAATGGCAAGAAATCGTAAAAACCTATCGGTGGCGATCCGGTTTGGACCGGTCATCAAAGCGCTGTTGCTGTGCTCGCTCTTCGTCGCCTCGGGGGTGGGTTATGTGTGGCAAAAAAGCCAGATTGCCGATCTGGGTCAGCATTTAAAGACGTGCAAGCAAGCTTTGGTAAAGTTGGAGAGTCTAAACAAAAAGCTGCGCACGGATGTTGCCGGGTTGACGTCGCCGGATCGTCTCAACCAGCGGTTGACGGAGTGGAATTTGGGGCTGGCAGAACCGCCACAGTCGCAGGTCTGGTCTTTGCCTGAACCAGCGGCGCCGTTGCCGGTGCGCCTCACCCCGGCGGTAAAGCAATACGCCGCGCGGCCGTGAGAATTTTTTTGCCGCTGCCCGTGCCGCTGTCGGAGAGGAACCGATCGCCGCGGGTGGCTGGCAGAATTTTGGAAGTGCGAGTGGATAAACCAAACGCGGACGGGGTTCGCGAATCAGAGTGAGTAGCGGTATTAATTTTTACCACCGCCTGTGGCGTGTCGGCCGAGGAACCGACCGCCATGGGCGGCTGGTGACTTTTACAATGGGAAAAAAACTTCAATATCGGCGGCTGCTGCTGCTGGGGTCGCTGCTGGGCGGGGCGTTCGCCGTGCTGGCCTGCCGGTTGGTGGAGGTGCAGGCGATCCGGCATGAGGAACTGCAGGTCATGGCCCAGCACATCCGCGAGATCCTCCTCCAGCCCCGCCGGGGCGATATCTTTGATGCGAACCATCATCTGCTCGCAACGAGTGTCTTTGTTAAAACCGTCTGTGCCGACCCGACGCTCTTGACCAACCGCCAGGCGGAAGTTGCCCGTGCCATCGCCCCGATCCTGCAACTGGACGAACAGGAAGTTTATCAGAAACTTCAGCTCAAGACCGTGGTGAACAAAAAAGGCGAAACTGTCCCCGATAGGTATGTCATCCTCAAAAGCAAAGTGCCCGTCGAAACCTGGGAGTTGGTCCGGAGCGCGATGACGAATCTCTCCTTCGGGGTGAACGAAAGGAAACTCCCCCAGAAGGAGCGGAGGTTTTTCGCCGACCTGCGGGCCAAGGCGATTTTTCCGGCCCAGGTGGATGAACAAGTGCGGAATTATCCCAACCAAAACCTGGCCGCGCATGTCATCGGATTCCTGGGCGTGGATGGGCAGCCCGGTTCACCCACGATTGGCCAGATGGTGGGGGCGGATGGCATTGAGCGTTTTATGCAGGAAAAATTGGCCGGCACGGCGGGTTCGCGGATTACGGAAGTGGATGCCCGATCGCGTGAGGTGATGGCGCTGCGCCGCCAGGAAATCAACGCCCAAGACGGTTACAACGTGGTATTGACCATTGATTCCTTCCTGCAACACCTGCTTGAGGATTCCCTCGCCGAAGGCATGAAAAAGCATACCCCGTTGAATATCTCCGGCATCGTCGTGCGTCCGCAAACCGGCGAAATCCTGGCGATGGCGATGCTGCCGAACTTTAATCCTGGTGATCTCAAAGGCGACCCGGCGGCGCGACGCAACTGCATCATCGGTGACCCGATGGAGCCGGGCTCAACGTTCAAGATCGTCGTCGTTTCCGGCGCTTTGAACGACCAAATAGTCACCTTGAACGAAGTCTTTGCTTGCGATAGTCCGTTTCCATTTGCCGGCCAGTCCCTGAAGGACCACGGAAAATCATATGGTCCGCTTTCGGTCGAAGGCATTATCACGAAATCCTCGAACATCGGGGCGGCCAAGATCGGGATCAAGCTAGGGAGCCGCCGGCTGTACGAATACATGTGCGAGTATGGCTTCGGCGCCCGCACCGGGATTCCGCTGCCCTTTGAGTCGCGGGGCATCTCGCATCCCACTGAGAAGTGGAGCAAGCTTTCCATTGCCCGAATTCCCATGGGCCAGGGTGTCTCCGTGACGCGGTTGCAGATGGTCATGGCCATGAGCGCCATCGCGAATAATGGCCGGCTGATGCGACCGTTCTTGGTAAACCGGCTTGAGGATCGCGATGGGAATGTCATTGCCCAATATCAACCGGAAATGGTGCGGCAGGTTGTCAGTGAGGCAACGGCGCAACAGATGGTCCAGGCGCTCAAGACTGTCGTGACCAAGGAAGGCACGGCGGTGAAGGCAGCCCTCGATGACTACACGGTCGCCGGAAAAACCGGAACGGCAGAAAAAGTCATCGTGGGCGTCAAAGGTTATGCGCCGGGAAAATATATGTCATCCTTCATCGGCTTTTTTCCGGCGGACAAACCGGAGTTGTGCATTTCCATCGTGATGGACGAGCCGAAGGCGGGCCACCTGGGCGGATTGACCGCCGCTCCCGTGTTCCACGATTTCGCGACGGCGGCCGCCAATCATCTCAACATCCGCCCCGACCGGACGAACGCGTCGCCGGTGCTGGCCAGTGCGGGGAATTCTTTGTCGGTTGCGCGTTCGGTTCAATCTGCGGCCGGCAAACAGTTCCGAAACCCATAAAACTATGAACCCCAACAGCATCTCCCATCGTCTGTTCATCGCCGCGTTGAAGCCCAGCGATCAGCCATCGGGCAAGCCGCCCTCCGTCACGCGTCGTGCCGGCGCCACGGGCGCCACCAGAACGAACGCCGCTAAATCGTCGTCGTCGTTCTCCGCGCTGGCGTCGCGGCGGGTCGCCGATTGGTCGTGGAGCGGGTGGCAGCATAACACGATTTGATTGGAACGCTAAGCACCGCTTCGGTGCGCGGGCATTTAGAAGGCCAAGAGTGGAATCAAGAGATCTAGCATTTGTGGTGGCGGTGTGTGCCGGCGACTTGTTGTCCGGTGCGCCGACGGCGTGCTTTCGACGGGTCAACACGGATTCGCGACAGACGCAGGACGGAGATTTGTTCATTGCGCTGACGGGCGAGCAATTTGACGGGCACGCCTTCATTGCCGAAGTCGCGAAAAAAGGTGCGGTGGCGGTCGTGGTCGAACGTGGGCGCAAGCTGGAGCCGCTGCCGGCGTGTGCGATGATTCAAGTGGCGAACGCCAGGCAGGCGCTCGGTCAACTGGGCGCAACTTATCGTCAGCAGTTCTCGCTGCCGGTCATTGCGGTCGGCGGCTCCAATGGCAAGACAACGACGAAAGAACTGATTGCGTCGGTGTTGCGGCAGAAACTGGCGACGCTTTGGAGCGAGGCGAGTTACAACAACGCCATCGGGGTGCCGGCGACCTTGTTGCGGCTGGAGGCGTCACATCAGGCCGCCGTGCTTGAGGTCGGCACGAATCATCCCGGCGAACTCGCGCCGCTGGTTGAAATGATCGCGCCGCAGTTCGGGGTCATCACAAACATCGGTCGCGAACATTTAGAATTTTTTGGCGACCGTGCGGGGGTGGCACTGGAGGAGGGGGCGCTGGCCGATTTGTTGCCGGCGGAAGGAACGCTGTTTGTGAATGGCGACGACGAATGGAGCAACCGGATCGTCCAGCGGACGAAGGCCAAGGTAATTCGGGTTGGTTTGAACGCGGGCAACGACTGGCGCGCGCGGAACTTGCAGTTGGAGAAATCGGGCATGGAATTTCAGGTGGACGCGCCGGACGCGGCGTTCAGCGGTGCGTATCAGATCAGTTTGCTCGGGCGGCATCAGGTGCAGAACGCTTTGTTCGCGCTGGCGGTCGGGGCGGAACTGGGTTTGAACCCGGCGGAACTTGCGCGCGGACTGGCCGAGTGTCAGGCCGCGAAGATGCGGCTGCAAGTGTGGGACTGGAGCGGGGTGCATGTGCTCGACGATGCGTACAATGCGAATACCGACTCGATGCTCGCGGCTTTGCAGGTGTTACAGGAGTTGCCATGTACAGGCCGGCGCGTGGCCGTGTTGGGCGACATGGCGGAACTCGGAGCGCACAGTGCGAGCGCCCATGCCGAGGTGGGGCGGCGCGTGGCGGAGTTGGGCATCGGTCAACTCATCGCCGTGGGCAAGATGGCCGGGGTCATGGGGCAGGCGGCGCGTGACGCCGGTTTGAATCGTGTCATCGAACTCGTGGATGCGGAGGCGGCGGTCACGACATTGAAGGCATTCTTGAAAGCAGGCGACATGGTGTTGCTCAAAGCCTCGCGGTCTTCGCGGTTGGAAAGAATTACCCAGGCGCTGCGGGCGGGCGACAATGGGAAGCGGAATTGAATTGAATGTTGTTTTATCTGAGCCAGGCGATCATGGAGTGGGCGGAGGGAACGTCGTGGGCGGGCTATGTCTCGCCGCTGCGCCTCTTCCGGTATATTACGTTTCGCGCGGCGGGGGCGGCGATTACCGCGCTGTTGATGAGTTGGTGGCTGGGGCCGAAAGTCATCGTCTGGTTGAAACAACTCAAGTTCGGCCAGGAATACCCGGACATCGCCGAACAGAGCGGCGATTTGAAAACGCGCCTTCTCAGCAAGAAAGGAACACCGACGATGGGCGGCATC
>JANYBF010000553.1 GCA_025360895.1 Verrucomicrobiota bacterium | reverse complement strand
GTCCTCTTTGGGCTTTCCGGCACCGGGAAGACCACCCTCTCGGCTGATCCCAAACGCCGGCTCATTGGCGACGACGAACATGTCTGGGGCGATGATGGCATATTCAACATTGAAGGCGGCTGTTACGCGAAGGCGATTTACCTCACGCCCGAAAACGAGCCGGACATTTTTCACGCACTTCGCTTCGGGAGCGTGCTGGAGAATGTTGCCCTCGACAGCGAAGGCCACCATGTGGATTTTCACAACAAGAGCATTACGGAGAACACTCGCGGCGCCTACCCGATTGAGTATATCAAGAACGCCAAGGTGCCGTGCGTGGCCGGCCATCCGACCGACATCATCTTTCTCACCTGCGATGCGTTTGGCGTCCTACCCCCGGTCGCCAAGCTTACGCCGGAACAGGCGATGTATCATTTTATCTCCGGCTACACCGCCAAGGTCGCCGGGACGGAGATGGGCGTGACCGAACCGAGCGCCACCTTCAGCGCGTGCTTCGGAGCGCCGTTCCTCGTCTGGCATCCGGCAAAATACGCCGAACTGCTCGCGGGAAAAATGAAAACGCACCAGGTCAACGTCTGGCTCATCAACACGGGCTGGAGCGGCGGCAGCCACGGCATCGGTGCGCGCATCAACCTCAAGTTCACCCGTGCGATCATTGACGCAATCCATGCGGGCACGCTCGCCAGCGCGCCGACCCGGCCCGACCCGATCTTCGGCATCCATGTCGTGACGGAGGTGCCGCAGGTGCCGGCGGCAATGCTCGTCCCCGAAAACACCTGGGCCGACAAAGCCGTCTTCGCCGCAACCGCCCGGAAGCTCGCCGCGCTGTTCGTCGCGAATTTCAAGAAGTTCGAAGCCGGCGCAACGCCGCAGGTAAAAGCTGCCGGCCCCAAAGCCTGACCTGAGCGCTGGGCCTGTCTGGCCGAGCTTGTCGCCGGTAACACACCGTTGCTATTGCTACTCGAAAAATTTGGCGTGCCGGAAAATACAGAGTGCCGTAGAGTCGTGATCCAAAAAACGCGGCCTTCGGAAAACGGCAAGCCGAATAAACAATGAGCCTATGATCTTGAAACTGATTTCAGCCGGCGCAAACGGATCCGGTGCACCATGACCGAAACACCCGCAAAATCAATCGGGGGCGAACGCCCGCCGTGGAAGGCAAAAACCGTCTGGGTCGCAATGGCGCTCATGCTGCTCGGCGGCGGGCTGTGGCTCAAAGACCATGCACAAGTGAATAGCCCTGCCCCCACCACGCCCGGCAGATCGCAGTTTTCCGATTCGTCTGCGAGCGACACACGATCCAACGGACGGCATGAACTGAAACCCTCGGCACCCGCGACCTTCCGCTTCGGCGCCAGTTACGTTGGTGGATTTTTCCTAGGCTGGACGTTCCGCCGATTTCTCAAAATGACATTACTGCTGTCGGGCGCGGCGATTGCGTTGATTGCGCTCGGCAAGAGGTTTGGTTGGTTCGATCTGGACTGGGTGGCGATCGAAGGTCACGTCCGGCATAGCTTCGCGTGGTTGCAAGGCGAAGCGGGGGCGTTCAAACAATTCGTCACCGGATACTTGCCCTCGGCCGGCGCGGCAGGGGTGGGCGCGTTCCTCGGATTTCGTCGAAAATAACCAGTGGCCAGCCCAAGCGCGAAATGCACGCCCCACTTGACGACAAGCGGTGGTTTATGCAGAACACCCCGTTCGTCGGGATTTTGGCGTCCCCTTGCGAACCACGTATCACGGTAAGGGCGTTTATCCTCCTGATTTCATAACGAGAAGGTCTGGAAAGTAGGAGTGCCATGAAGAACAAACTACCGCTTTTGCTGGTTCTATCCGCGGTGATTGCCGGCTGCCAGTCGCCATCGCAGGAAACCACCCCACCGATACGTGACGACGGTATCACCCGGATTGAGAAGTACATAACCGATGACCTGAGGTTTCTCGCTGTTTTCGGTGGAGTTCAGAACTGGGGGCAGCGGAGTTTGCCGGCTACGAAATAGAGCAGGGTAATCATGTGGGTGGTTGAACGGCAGCCCCGCGCCTTGCGTTTGGTCGCGCTGAACACGCTGTTGAGTCCTTCCAGGAACGCATTGGTCGCACCCCATTTCCCGTGCGCCAAGATTCCGCTCAGATGTTTCTCGATCCTCTCGGCCA
>JANYBF010000483.1 GCA_025360895.1 Verrucomicrobiota bacterium | reverse complement strand
GAAACTCTGGGTCGCGCTGGCCTGCCCCACGACGGGTTTGGAATTTGATCCGAAAACCGCCGCGCAGATTGACACCGACAAGGATGGCCGGATGCGGGCGCCCGAGGTCATCGCCGCCGCCAAATGGGCCGGGGCGATGCTCAAGAACCCGAACGACCTCGTAAAGGGGGGTGATTCGCTGGCGCTGGCCGCCATCAACGACGCCACGCCCGAAGGCAAACAACTGCTCGCCTCCGCCAAACAAATTCTCGTCAATCTCGGCAAGGCCGACGCCACCACCATCTCCCTCGCCGACGCCTCGGACGCAAACAAGATTTTCGTCAACACCACGCTCAATGGGGACGGCATTATCATCGCCGAATCCGCCACCGACGACGCCACCAAGGCCGTCATCAACGAGATTGCCGCCTGCCTGGGCACGGTGGCGGATCGTTCGGGCAAGCCGGGCATTGACCAGGCCAAAACCGACGCGTTCTTCGCTGACGCCGCCGCGTTCAACGATTGGAACAAAAAGGCGGAAGCGGATGCCGCGAATATCCTACCCGTCGGTGCCGCCACGGCCGCCGCCGTCGCGGCGGTGAAAGCGATCAAGACCAAGGTGGACGATTTCTTCGGTCGCTGCCGGCTCGCCGCCTTTGATCCGCGCACGGTTGCCTTGCTCAACCGCAAGGAAGATGAATACCTCGCCATCGCGGCCAAGGATCTGAGCATCACTGCCACCGAGGTCGCGGGCTTCCCACTCGCCCTCGTCGCAGCGGGCAAAGCGCTGCCCCTCAAGAGCGGGATCAATCCCGCGCACGAGGCCGCCGTGGCCGCTTTGTACGCCAATGCCGTAAAGCCGTTGCTGGGGGACAAGTCGGAATTGACCGAAGCCGACTGGACCGCGTTGCTGGCCAAGCTCGGCGCGTTTGAATGTTGGAGCGCCGGCAAAGCCGGGGCGGTCGTCGAGAAACTTGGCCTGGCGCGGGTGCGCGAAATTCTGGGTGGCAAAGCGAAGGAAAACATCGCCGCGCTCATTGCCAAGGACAAAGCGCTCGAACCTGAGGCCACTTCGATTGCAAATGTGGAGAAACTCTGCCGCTTAGTGCGCGACCTATACACGCTCTGCATCAACTTCGTCAACTTCCGCGACCTCTACGATGGCGGCGAGCCTGCCATCTTCCAATGCGGCACGTTGTATCTCGATCAACGTTCCTGCACGCTCTGTCTCACCGTCGAAGATGTCGGCAAGCATGCCGGCATGGCCGGCATGGCGGGCGCGTATCTCGCCTACTGCGATTGTGTGCGCCGGGGCACGGGGGAAAAGAAGAGCATTGTGGCCATCTTCTCGCAGGGCGATGACGACAACTTGATGGTTGGGCGCAACGGCATTTTCTACGACCGCAAGGGACTCGACTACGATGCCACCATCACGAAAATTCTTTCCAACCCGATCAGCCTGCGGCAGGCGTTCTGGTCGCCCTACAAGAAGCTCGTCCGCATGATTGACGAGCAAATCGCCAAGCGCGCTGCGGCGGCGGATGGCGATGCCACGGCCAAACTGGCCCAAGCCGCCGAAGCGGCCGCGAATGCGGACAAAGCCAAAAAGGAAGAGCCGAAGAAGGTGGACGTGGGCGCGGTCGCCGCGATGGGCGTGGCGTTCGGCGCCTTGAGTGCCGCACTGGCCGGCATCCTCGGCCTGTTCAAAGGCATTGCCCCCTGGCAATTCCCGCTGTTCCTCATGGTGTTGATGTTGGTAATCTCCGGTCCGTCGCTGATCCTCGCCTACATGAAACTGCGCCGGCGCAACCTCGGCCCGATTCTCGACGCCAACGGTTGGGCGGTAAACGCCAAGGCGAAGGTGAACGTCCCGTTCGGCACCAGTCTGACCGGTATCGCCAAGCTCCCGCCCGGTTCGACGGTGGACGTCAGCGACCGTTATGCGGAGAAATCCTCCATGTTGCCGCGCATTCTCCTCGTGGCGTTTGTTGTCTGGTGGATTTACGCGTTCTTGAACGATAGTGAAGGTCGTCTTTATCGTTGGACGGATGGAAAATATGGCTCGCCGCCGGCCCTAGTTCAGAAACTGATAGACGAAGCCAAAGCTGCGGCGAAGAAGGAGCAAGAGGCATTGGTGAAAAAGACCGCCGATGACAAAGCGGCGGCGGAGAAAGCCTTGGCGGAAAAAGTGGCGACCGAAGCCGCCGCCAAAGCCGCCACGCCCGCGAAGTAATATCCTCAACTCAAGACTCACCCCCCCAGCCCGGACAACGTTGTCCGGGCTGTTTTTTTGTGGCCATGACGCGACCTGGCTTTTATCTCGGACAACCCATTTCGCCCGTTGAAAACATTGACTCCCGGCGTTCACCCGCTATCCTGCGCGCTCGTTTCGGGAACAGAATTTCCCGCCCGGAAAACTGATTTATGGCCAAGCTGACCGTTCGCGATCTCAACCCACACGGCAAACGCGTTTTTGTGCGCGTGGACTACAACGTGCCGCTCGAAGAAAAGGAAGGCGTCATGGTCATCACCGATGACACGCGCATCAAGGCCACCCTGCCCACCTTGCGTCTGCTGATCGCGCAAGGCGCGAAGCTCATTCTCGCCGCCCACCTCGGCCGGCCCAAGGGTCAGCGGGAGGCCACGATGTCCCTGCGTCCGGTCGCCGCGCGTCTGGCGGAATTGCTTGGGTGCAAAGTTAATTTTGTGGACGATTGCATCGGCGAAAAAGTTGAAA
>JANYBF010000463.1 GCA_025360895.1 Verrucomicrobiota bacterium | reverse complement strand
GGTGGTCAGCGTAGCGCGCTGACCCTACCACTTCGACCGCATTACAGCGACCAGCCGGCCCGATACTCGCTCTTCAGAAACGTGTTCGCTTCCTCGGAATTGGTGAAGCGCAGGTTGACGCCATCCCAAAGCAACTTTTTCGTGGTCAACTCCTCGCGCAGTTGCTGGCGCAGCGCCACGTTGCCGAGCAACACAACCTCCGTCAGCGGCCCCGCCCAGTCGAAATTCGAGCCGGCCGGCGGGCCGCCTTTGCACGCCTCAATCCATTCTTTGTAATGGCCGACCGACCGCGGCAGCTTCCGGGGCGGTTCCCCGTAATCCTTTTGTCGCTTCGCCGGGATGAGCGCGTAGCCTTTTTTTTGCGAGAGAATTTTACCGCCGTCGCCGATGAATAAGTGCCCGTTGGCACCCATCTCTGCGCCGGCCTCCAGTTCAGCGGGCCGCGCGGGACGCAAGCCCCCGTCGTACCAGACGAGTTTCACCGGCGGCAGCTCGCCGCGCGCCGGGAAATGATAAGTCACCGTCGAAGCCAGCGGGTAGGTCTCCTTGTTCACGCGGCTCGAACTGGCTTCCACGCTGACCGGTTGCCCCAGCTTGAGCGCGCGGAACACCGGATCGCAGGCATGGCAACCGATGTCGCCCAGCGCGCCGGTGCCAAAATCCCACCAACCGCGCCACCGGAACGGCAGGTAGGCGGGATTGTAGGGTCGTTCCGGGGCCGGCCCCAGCCACAAATCCCAATCGAGCGTGTCCGGAACGCGGGGCGTGTCCTTGGGTCGCTCAACGCCTTGCGGCCAATACTCGTTGAACAAACCGTTGGCCGGGCGATCCGTCCAAACATGCACTTCCCGCACCGGGCCAATGGCGTTGTCCCAGATCAATTCGCACAGTTGCCGCGTCTCTTCGGAGGCCTGGCCCTGGTTTCCCATTTGCGTGGCGACCTTGTGCTCGCGCGCTGCCTGGGCCAATTGCCGGGCCTCCCAGACGGTATGCGTGAGTGGTTTCTCGCAATAGACGTGCTTGCCCATTTTGATCGCCGCCATCGCGATGATCGCATGTTGATGATCCGGAGTCGCGATCACGACGGCGTCAATGTCCTGTTGCTCCGCCAGCATCTGGCGGTAGTCCTTGTAGATTTTCGCGTCCGGATAACGGCGAAACGTCCCGCCGGCATGCGCCGTGTCCACGTCACAAAGGGCGACGATGTTCTCGTCTGTCATCTGGCTGATGTCGTGCCCGCCCTGCCCCCCGACGCCAATGCCCGCAATGTTTAACTTCTGGCTGGGTGGCTTTTTTCCGCCCTGACCCAACACGTGGCTGGGAACAATCATGAATCCCGCGGAGGCAAGGGTCGCCGTGCCAATGAACTGCCGTCGTGAAATCGCGCGCGCGCCGGGAGCGATGTCATTCTTAAACTTGGTAGATTTCATAGACCCTCTCAGAACTTGTTACTTCAATTCTTTGATCCGCAGATTTCGAAACCAGACCGTGCCATGATCGCCTTGCAGGAAAATCGCGCCGGGCTGATCCACGTTATCATCCAACTGGCTGCCGGTCGCTTTGCGACATTCGACGTTGTCATGAATCTTCACGCCATTGAGCACCACGGTGATTTTGTCGCCGATGATTGTGGCTTCGGCAGTTTGCCATTGATCACCGGGCTTGGAGACAAATTTGTCCGCCGTTTTGAAATTGTAGATTGCCCCGTTGCCGCCAAGGGAAGTAGCGCCGCTGGCAAAGTCACCGAGAATCTGGATTTCGTGCCGGCCCCGCAGGTAGAAACCACTGTTTGAATTGTCTGGCACCAGATACTCGTATTTGACGGTGAAATTTTGAAACTTCTGATCCGTCACGAGGTCATTGCCATGCTCGCCTTTGTTGACGGTGTTTTTCAGGACGCCCTTGTCTACCATCCAAGAGTTGTGACCCGTCGGATTGCGCAAATGCCAGCCGGTGGTGTCCTTGCCGTTAAAGAGGGGAACGAAACCGTCATCTTCCGCTGCCCACACGAGGGCGAACGAAGTGGCGACGAGGGTAAGAGCGAGAAAGGTTCTTTTCATAAGGAAGCGAGGGCGAATTGGTTAAGCTGTAATTTGTTCGCGGTCCGACAACCGAACCGACTCCACCCTGATTAGCGAAATAAGCCCCAGCGTCAAGCCTTCTCCGATGATCCCCCAAGGCAGCGGGGGTGCAACTGGAAGGGGCGGTCAACGATTCATTCTTAATCTTCATCTTACTCTTAATCCATTCCGTTTCCGGGAGATTAAGAAAAAGATTACGATTAAGACCAACTCTCACTGTGCGGCAGTTTCAGTCACACCGACCTGCATTCCGCGTTCGTTGACACTCACCCACTCCATCTCTAGCCTCCCGTCGATGTCGAAACTGCCGTTTGAACTGATGCTGGCGCTGCGTTACCTCCGGCCCAAACGGACGTTCGTTTCGATCATCACGGTCATTTCCATCCTCGGCGTCATGCTCGGCGTGGCGGTACTCATCATTGTTATCAGCGTGATGAGCGGGTTCGATCACGAATTGCAGGCCAAGGTTTTCGGCTTCAACGGGCATCTCAAAGTCGTGGCCGCGCACAATCAACCGATGGGGAACTATGCACTGATTGCCAGCACGGTTGCCTCGAACAAAAACGTGACGGGTGTTGCGCCGTTTGTCGTGGGTCAGGTGCTGTTGGAGACGCAGCCCGCGTCCGGTCAGGCCATGTCCCGCGCGCCCGTGGTGCGCGGCATTGACCCGCAAGCCGAACTCACCGTCAGCACCATCGGCACGAATATCGTGCAGGGGGCCTTCGACGTTTCCGGGCACGGGTTGTTGGTCGGCGACTCGCTCGCTGAAAGCCTGGAGTTGAGCGTGGGTGACCATGTGGCGGTGCTGTCTCACAAACAGATTCGTCAGATGCGCGAGCAGTCGGGCAAGAAAAACGAGGTGGCCGTCCTGCCCGACGATTACGAGATCCGCGGTGTGTTCGACTCGGGCCACTACGAGTTCGATTCGCTGTTTGTCATCTCGTCGCTGGCGAATGCGCAGCGGTTTTATGATTTGGAAGACAGCGACAGCATCCACGGACTGACCGTGCGGATTACCGATCCATTCCAGGCCACCGGCGTCGCCCGTGAATTGAAGCAGGCCCTGGGCCCGGAATTCTGGGTGACGACCTGGATGGAGGACAGCCCGATGATGCTGGCGGTGATGGTGGAAAAAAGCATGATGCTCTACCTCCTGTTTTTCATCGTCATCGTCGCCGCCTTCGGCATCACCTGCACGTTGATCACGTTCGTCGTGATGAAGACCCGGGAGATTGGACTGCTCAAGGCGATCGGGGCCTCAAACCAGCAGGTGATGTGGGTGTTCCTCCTGCAAAGTCAGATTGTCAGCATTCTCGGCGTGCTGGCGGGGATCGGGTTGGGTTTGCTGGCCGTCGCTTACCGCAATGAGTTCCTCATGCAGATGCGCCGGTTCACGGGCCTCCAGCTTTTCCCGGCAGACATC
>JANYBF010000391.1 GCA_025360895.1 Verrucomicrobiota bacterium | reverse complement strand
GTTCAAGCCGATCGTGGGCCGGGGCTGCGCCTTCGCCGACATTGACGGCGACGGTGATTTAGATGTGTTGCTAACCCAGGTCGGCGGTGCGCCATTGCTGTTGCGCAACGACCAAGCCCTCGGCCACCACTGGCTCCGCTTGAAGCTAACCGGCACCAAGGCTAATCACGATGCGATCGGCGCGCGGGTGAACGTTAAATTGGGCGGACAAACGCTGTCCCGCGACGTGATGCCGACGCGCGGCTATCTTTCCCAATCCGAATTGCCGGTCACCATCGGCCTGGGCACGGCCGGCAACCCGGATGAAGTCGAAATCGTCTGGCCGGGCGGTAGCCGGCAAAAGGTGGAAAAGCCAAAGGTGGATGCGACCACAATGATCACCGAAGCGCGCTGATTCGGCGCGATCGGCTGGGGGGACGCAATCGGCCTTCACGGGTATCCGCCCGACAAACAAGAGAAGGCAACGCAAACGGTTCTGGAGCAGGCCAAACTGCTTTGCGCAGAATGGGCCTCCTAAAAATTAAACAATGGCGAAACGCTGGGTGACGTCTGAGAAATCATTTTTGAGTGTGGACCGTATTTGTCCAATCTCCTGTGCAAAGCTCTTTGTATGAAAGATCGCGCGCGCATTGAAAAATACCTGCGAAGATACGAGCAGGGCCTTGATACTTACGAAAACGAACATCCGCACTGGCGCATCGAAGTGCTGGTCTCGCTAATCCAATGGGGATTGAAGAGTCTGAGACACCACGTCGAAGACCCGCGTGAGCGACAAGTCACCTGGGGCAATCCGTTCGCTGAACTGCATTACGAAGTCGGTTGGAAGTGGGAGTCACGCAACGGCCGCGACGTTGCGCCCGGCGGGCACATTTTCGGAGAAATCACACCGAAGGATGTCGCCAATGAAGCCAAGGCGAACACGGCATTGGCTAGAATCATGGTGGAACAGTTGAACGCCATGACCCTGGCCGACGCCACGAATTGGGCGTGGTACGAAAAACGAAAGAACTACTACACCCCCGTCTTTCCCATCGAAACAACGGCGAAGTTGAATGCCATCAAAAGCAAGCGGGCGAGACGGGAAGCGTTCGTCGAATTGATGCGACCGTTTTCGATTGGCGAAGCGCGAGTGGAGGCCAGCGTCGGCAAATTGAAGTCCGGACAGCGCGTTCCCAGGCGGATGCGTAAGGGCAACCAACCGATGGACATCCCGGGTATCCAGTTGAGCGGCGAGATCAACGGGCGCAAATTTGACATAGGGTTGATTTTCGAGATTCACCCGTTGATTGCCGATTACGATCAGAAAAAGGCCTATCATCCGGTCGTCGCGGGACTGGCAGTTCTGGGTGGGAATGCCAGGCTCGTGGATGGCGAAATGGTGCAAGACACGCCAGCCGATTGGCCAAAAGGCGATCGGGAGAAATTCTGGGAGGAATTGCTTGTCGAAATCGCAAAGATAACAGCCGCGCTGATTCCGAAGGCTGAGGCGGAAGGCTCGGTGATTTTGTCAGTCAATTCACAGATCAAAGTGCCCGCGAATTGCTGGAGTCCCGAACACCGAAGCGCGACGATCAAACAAATCGCTGATTTGCAGTCCCTAGCGGGTGAATTGCAGGATTTTAGGGTTCACGCCATCGATAGCGCAGGAGCTCAGCTCGGGCAGCCTCCGTGTCAGGTGTGTGGCTGGATTCACGACAAAGGATTTGCGCAAATCAGAATCAATGAACGCGACATTATCACACTGCGTGGCATTTTGCCAGACATCGTGACCTTGGTTCACCGCGCGCATGAGAAAGGCTTTCGGGCATTGAGTACGAAAGACGATGAACTCGCGAAAGTTTGTGGCGGTTATGGAAATCCATGTAAGGCCTTCGATGATTTGAAACATCGTGAGGATTACAAGCGGCTATTCGATACCAGCCGACGAGGCTTCATTTCCATTCGCGGCGTGCTCGGAAAGAATCGGAACAAATCGGAATCTAGCCCGGAATGACACTTTCTTTGCGCTCTGCGTAAGGTAGGGCGTGTTTTTAATACCAGTCAGTTCAAGCTCGATCTGCGCGGTCGGTTACGATGGCTACACCTTGGCGGTGCTCTTTCACCGCAGCGATACGGTTTATGACCATCCCGGCGTGCCGTTCGCAGTTTATCTCGGCCTGATGACGGCCTCGTCCATGGGCGCGTTTTACAATCGCCACATTCGCGGAAAATACCGGTGACGCCCCATGCCACCCGAAGAAATCAAACAATCGCTGCGCCAGATCGCCGCCGAAGCGGCAGAACTGAAAGCGGTTTCCGGCGGAGCGCTCACCGACATGATTGCCGATTGGGTGGCGCCGCAATACGTGGTGGCCGCGCGCGATCAACTGGCTAACGCGGCCGACGCCGAGGAGCGCTGGAAGGTGTTGCGCATGGTAACCAATGACTTGGCCGCGTTGCGGCGGGGCGATAATTCGGCCGCCCGGCTGCAACTGGACCGGGAAGAATTTGAGTGGCAGCGGGCCAACCGCAAATCACAAAAGGAGCAGGAATTTCGCGAATGGATCCTGCGACCCGAAGTTCAGGAGGAGTTTTTCCCGGAACGCACAGGGGGTCTCAGCTCGGAAACCATGGCGAAGATTGAAAGGGAGTTGCGCCTGTTATGAACCACCCGAGAACCCGTCCCGCCCGCCGAATCCGACCCGACCGGTTCGCGCGGCTGTCGCAACGACTGGAGGCCATGGCGGAACGCGAGAGCCAATTTTCCAATAAGGAGAAGATTGCCCAGCTGTATCAAATCATGTTCGGAGACGACGATGAATGGGAAAAATCAGTGCTGTCCTAAATGGGTAGGGACGGCGCGCTGCGCCGTCCGCGCTGGTAGCGCCAGCGCCAGTTCCACCCGCTTTACGGGCGGGGACATCGCAGCGCAATGTCCCTACCACGCAAATCAGGACACTGCCGAAAAATCCGGTCAAGGGGTGCTCCCAGAGGCATCCGTTTATCCGGGTAAATCCGACTAAATCCGACCCTAGAAATCATGAACCTGACGCATAATGGCAAAATTGGGCGACTGCCCAAGGCGATTCAAGATCAGTTAAACCGCCGGATCGAGAACGGCGAGAAAGGCGGCCCCTTGGTGGCCTGGCTCAATTCGCTGCCGGAAGTGCAGGCAGTGGTCGCGGCGGAATTCGAAGGCAAAGCCATCCGCGAGCAGAACCTGTCCGAGTGGCGCAAAGGCGGTTACACCCAATGGTTGCGGCAGCAGGAGGCGCTGGAGATGGCGCGGCAGCTCGGGGCGGAGACCTGGGAGTTGCAACCCGCCGGGGCGCCACCGCTGACGGATCAGATGGCGGTGTGGGTCACGGTCCGGTATCTGGTGGCGATCCGGAAGCTGGCGGAAAAGAGCGCGGGCGGGGAGCTGGATTTGAAAGTGTTGCGGGAATTTTGCCACGACGTGGTGGCGCTGCGCCGGGGCGATCACAGCGGGGCACGATTGAAAATGGAGCAGGAACGGCTGGCGCGCGAGCGGGAGGAGACGGAAGCGGAAGCGGTGCGCGACTGGATTTGTCAGGCGTGGGTCACGCCGGAGGAAGGCCGCCGCCGGATGCGGGAAATTTTTGGCCTGCCGCCGGAGCCGGAAGCGGACGTTCCCACAGCGCCCGAGTCAAACCCAGTCAAAGCCAGTCAAACCGAATATGCCTCAAACCAGCCAGTTCAAACCTCGCAGCGCGAAACGGGGAACTGAAATGCTGCGCTTTCGACCGGTACCCCGAGCCGGCAAAAATGCGCGCGCGGACCGCTGCATTCCAGCGCGGCCAACGGGCGACAGTTTTTATTGCCGGTCACCATTGGCCTCGGTGCCGCCAACCCGGGCGAGGTCGAGATCATCTGGCCCGGCGGCGACCGGCAAAGAGTGGAAAATCCAAAATTGGACGGAACGACAGTGGTTATCGAAGCGCGTTGATCCCGCGCATTGTGGCACGGCAGCAACTTGCAAGAATGCTAGCTGCGGTGCTGCGGCAATATCAATGATCTTCGCGAGACGAGAATGCTTTCGGGCATTAATACGCCGGTGCGCGGGAGCCCCTCAGTGAGACTAGGAGTCGGAATGGCGGATTGAGGACCAGACTCCGATTGAGATTGCCCCGTGTAAGTCATTCTCTGAAACTCGCCGAAACGACCGGATGATACCATGACGCCACCCACGATTTCCAACGTCAGTCTGAAAGGCAAAGTCGCCCTCGTTACCGGCGGCGGGCGGGGCATCGGCAAGGCCATCACGCACCGGCTGGCGACCGCCGGGGCCAACGTGGTCATCGCCAGCCGCAAGCTGGAAAATCTCGAAGCCACTGCCCGGGAATTTGCCGCCCTGCCGGGCAAAATTTTTCCCCTTGCGTGCCATGTTGGGCGCAAAGATCAGCTCGAACAATTGGTGAAGGAAACGGAAAATCGTCTCGGCCCGATTGATATTCTGGTCAACAACAGCGCGACGAACATCGGCCAGGGGCCGGCGCTTGATACCGACGACGACATGTTGGACAAGATGATTGAGGTCAATATCAAGGCGGCTTTTCGCCTCGTGCGCCTGATTGTCCCGTCCATGATCGAACGAAAACGCGGCGGGGCGATCATCAACATCGCCTCCGTTGCCGGGCTGCGGCCCCAACCGGGCGGCTTGCTCTACAGTTTCACCAAGGCGGGGCTGTTGATGCTTACCCGCAGTTGGGCGCAGGAATTCGGGGCGTACAACATCCGCGTCAATGCCATCGCACCCGGGTTGATCCAGACCGACTTCAGCGAATTTCTCTGGAAGAGTGACACCCGGCGCGGTCAATTCGAGCACGCCACCCCCTTGGGCCGCATCGGCCAGCCGGAGGAAGTGGCCGGCCTCGCGCTTTATCTGGCTTCCGACGAAGCCGCGTTCGTCACCGGCCAGGTGATGGCTGTGGACGGCGGTTTCACGGCGGTGTGACCGCCCGCCCACAAATTTTGCATGACTGAAATGAATCAAACCGCCGGCCCGGACGGTGCAGCGCAAACCGTTTCAAAGCGCAAACCGGTTCGGTGGTGGCCGGTGCTCGTCATCCTCACGGTGGCCGGTGCGGTCGTGATTGGGATTCGGTGGTGGCCGAAAACATCGTTTCAGGAAAAGAACATCGCCACCGCGCAGGTGGTGATTGTGACGCTGTTGTTGGCGCTGCTGTGGGTGCTGTTCTTTTCGCGGCTCAAATGGCTCGTACGCTTGGGAGTATTCGGCGGGGTGGTAAGCATGATTGTGGTGGCGGCCGGCCTTTTCAAGATCCGCGGCGTTACCGGCGATCTGTTGCCCATCTTGGAATGGCGCTGGAAACAGCCGGCGACGATGGCAATGCCCGTGAGTAAATCCGCGCCCGCCGCAAGTCACACCGCACTCCTGCTCCCGACGACCAATGATTTCCCGCAGTTCCTCGGTCCACAGCGCAACGCTACCGTCATTGGCCCGGCCTTGGCTCGCGACTGGAAAGCGCAGCCACCGCAAAAGCTCTGGTCGCAACCTATCGGCGCCGCTTGGTCCGGCTTTGCGGTCGCGAGTAATTACGCCATCACGCAGGAACAGCGCGGCGAGGAGGAATTGGTTGTCGCCTATGATTTGCCGACCGGCAAAGTGCTGTGGTCGCACGCCGACGCGGCGCATTACAACACGGTCATCGCCGGGGACGGACCGCGCGCGACCCCGACGATCGTGAGTAACCGCGTTTACACGGTCGGCGCGACGGGCATTTTGAACTGTCTGGATTTGGCAACCGGTGCGCGCCTCTGGTCCAAAGACATTATGAAGGACAACCACGCCAGCGCGGGCGGTTGGGGCGTAAGCGGATCGCCTTTGGTGTTCGATCAACGGGTCATCGTGAGTGCCGGCGGATCGGATGGGCGCTCCTTGGTGGCTTACGACGCGGCGACCGGGGAGTTTGTCTGGGGCGGCGGAAACGACGGCGCCAGTTACAGCTCGCCTTTGCCGGCAACGTTGGCGGGAGTTCACCAGATTCTGATTTTTAACGCCAACCAGGTCGCGGCGCACGACGCCACTTCGGGCCAAGTCTTATGGGAATACAAATGGCCGGCCGGTCACCCGCATATTGCCGTCCCGGTCATTCTCCCCGACGACCGCGTGCTGATCACCAGCGGCTACGGGACGGGGAGCGAGTTGTTGCAAATCAAAAAAGCGGCGGACGGCCAATGGTCGGCCACGCGGCTTTGGAAATCCATCCGCCTGAAAGCCAAGTTCACCAACGTGGTTTATCGGGACGGTTTTATTTACGGTCTCGATGATGGCATTCTCGTTTGCCTCGACGCTGCGGACGGATCGCTCAAGTGGAAGGAGGGAAGATATGGTCACGGACAGGTGATTCTCTCCGGGCCGTTGTTGCTGATAAGTGACGAAGGTGGCGACATGGTTTTGGTGGAGCCGGTGCCGCAGGAACCTCGCGAACTGACCCGCTTCGCCGCCTTGCATGGCAAGACGTGGAACCCGCCTGCGCTCGCGGGCGAATATCTCGTGGTCCGCAACGACAAGGAAGCCGCGTGCTACCGGCTTCCAATCGCGAAGCCATAACACGACGACTGAACTCCTTTGATGATTCCCGGTAGTTGCCGCCAGCGCAAAATAGCGCGCTCTTGCCCAGTGCGGGATTTGTCAGGAAATTTTTTCCAGCACAATTCTATTAGTTGGGGCGTGGCGGGGCTTTTTCAAATACCTCCTTAAGCTGGCCGACGACTTGGGCTATCAATTTCTTCTGCTTGTCGTTTAAGCCCGGGTCTTTAAGAACTTCATCCAACCCCATCATCGCCTCGAGGTAAAGCTTGTACCGGACTTTCGTTACCGCATCGTTCACCGACTTCTGGAGTGGCGGTGAAGCATTCATGAATTCCGCCATTAACCGCGGGGTATCCACCTTCACACCCTCGAATTCCATCGGCGGCAGTTTGTCGGCCTCGTTCGACTTGCTGCAGGCGCCCAGCATTATCAAAAACGACAGGCAAAAACTACCCCAAACAATGCGGATTCTCATATGAGTGTTTCGGTTTTTAGCCGGCACCGCTCCGGCTGCTGGAATTACTTTCTCTTCCTCTAAAACGCCCTGCAGTCCAAGTCAAGCCTCGTTCTCGTGAAGTTCCAAGGTTGATGCCCGTATGCCCATGCCATTGAGTGGAAGCGCCGCCCGCAGTTCCGTTGCCTTCAGACGATCAGCCTGGCGGCCGCACCGGGTTTTGCACTCAGCAAAATCATGCTCCCAATCGCAAAAATAGACTTGCCAAGCTCTTTCGAAACGCGAATAGTTCAGCAAGTTCCTCGACTACAAAAAAACGCGCATATGAACTCTTTACCTGCCAACTGGAAGCCGGACCGGCACTCTACCGTTATCTCTGGGAATCATGCGCCGGTAAAACGCGCTTTTACTCTCATTGAGTTGTTGGTAGTCATCGCCATCATCGCGATCCTGGCGGCCATGCTCTTGCCAGCACTGGCCAAGGCCAAGACCAAGGCCCAAGGGATTATGTGCATGAGCAATAACAAGCAGTTGATTTTGGCGTGGCACATGTACTCCAATGACTTCCAAGACAAGGTCTGCAATAATTTCACGATCCCCGGCACCGTCGCCGCTGTTTCCGGGCCGAACCCAAAGTACGACAACTGGGTCAACAACATCATGTCGTGGGACACTGACCCAAGCAACACGAACGTGAGTTACGTGCTAAAGGGTGTGCTGTCCAGTTTCACGGGCAATGCGCTTGGCATTTACAAATGCCCGGCGGATAACTTTCTTAGCCCGGCGCAAAGAGCCAGGGGTTGGACTGCGCGCCTCCGGAGTAATTCCATGAATGCTTTGTTCGGCTACAGCGGTAGCAATGGGTACGATGACCGGACCGGCCGGGCTTGGTTCGACCAGTCGTACCGGCAATTTCTCAAACAAACCTCGGTACCCCAACCGGCGATGACTTGGGTGACCGTTGATGAACACCCCGATTCAAACAATGACGCCTTTTTTATTGTGGGTATTAACGCTTCAGCGTGGGGCGATCTCCCAGCGTCTTTTCACAATCGTGCGTGCGGATTCTCTTTCGCCGATGGGCATGCTGAAATTCATAAGTGGCGAAGCGCTACCTCAGTCTATCCTGTCAGATTCACTTTCGGCACGGTGCCATTCGACGCTGCCGGTAAGATAGATTTCGCATGGTATAAGGAGCGGACCGGCTACACCTTGTTCCGGTAATCCCCGCGAATCTGCGGCTGTAGCAAGCATCTGCTGAGGGAAGCGTGGCATTGAGAAAGGTGTCAGTGAGCTTTTTGCGACGCTCGTCGTTCCCTCTATTGAGTGCAGTTTCATTAATTCGGCGGGGCGGGAATTTCATAATAGCGATCCACAGCCAGTTGAGACAACGTAAGCGCTGGTCCGTTTACCCAGCGAATTTCCACCAACTTCACCCGCTCGGCGGCACCGAGCCCAAAGTGTACCGTATTCGCGTGCTGCGACCTGTGGGAATCTCCTGTCACAATCTGTCGAGTCATGTTGTGATCCTGGTAATGAATCGTCACCCGCACGCCTATGGGTGATTTGCCTCGACCCTCCTCACGGAAATGGAAGCCAATCCAGTGGCCGGTATCGTTTAGCCCGTTCTTATAGGCCCGCAAGGTCTGCTTGACCTGCGGCCAGACTTCGAAAGTCGTCACCAGCAGGTCCACGCGGCCATCGCCGTTGAGGTCCTCCGCGACGACATTGCGTGAATCCTGTTCGAGGGCCACACCGGCGAGATGGCCAATTTCAACGAACGATTTTCCGCTCTGGTTCAGGTACAGCCGGTTTTTCTCGTAGCCGCCGTAGGACCAGCCCTGCCCTCGGGTGCGACCGAATTTTCCCATGAAGTAACTGGTAGCCGTGACGTCGTCGATCGCTTCTTCCACGAAGATGTCGTGGAGCCAGAACTCGGACTCGTAATCCCGGACCGATTGCCTGCTCTCAAGGCCGTTGGCAATATAGACGTCTGGAAAGCGGTCATTGTCGAAATCAAACGCGCTGCATCCCCAGGACCAACCGGAGCGGGCGATGGAATCATTCAAGGCCGTTTGTTCGAAGCCGCCGTTGGCTTGTCCCAGATAAAGCCGATTTCCAAAAGTCATCGCCGGTCGTCTCGGGCCATCCTCCGTCGAGTAGAACCGCCGCAAGCCCAGATGTTCCAAGCGGTCCACCGTTGGCGAGGGCATTCCGATCATCAACAGGTCGAGCCGGCCATCCGCGTTGAAATCCGCCAGCGCGTGGGCCATGGCGAAGCCATGTGGCTCGGCGACCCATTGGCGGGTCACATCGGTGAAGTGACCGCTGCCGTCATTGTGGTAGAAGTCCAAGCCGGCAAAATCACTACCGACCATCAGGTCAAGGTGGCCGTCGCCGTCAAGGTCCGCCAGCGATGCGCTGTAAATCCGGCGCCAGCGTTTTGGGCCCAAGCCGGCCACCTCGGTTACGTCAATAAAGTTTGCGTGGCCATCGTTCTGCAACAGGTAGGAGGGCGAGCCGTCATTCGCGTCATAGTAATGGGGCCGCAGAACCTGGCCAAGGGTGGGAACCCGGTACTGACCGAGGAATACATCCAGATCGCCGTCGTGGTCGAGGTCGCCGCAGGTCAGCACCATGGTGTTTTTCAACGGCGGACTTGCTGCCCACGCCAGCCGCCCCGGCTCGTCAAAAGTGCCTTGGGGACTCCCCTTAAAAAAGAATAGCCCCCGTGAATTCGCGCAAAGGAAATCCGCGAACCCGTCTCCATCGAAATCTGCGATGACAGCGCTGGTGAGCGATTCGGGCGGGTAACGACACAACGGCTCCGCCTCGTAACGGTCTTCGCCGTGCCGACGATAGACCAGGTTTTTCCCGGCTAAAATGATTTCCGGCAGGCCGTCGCCGTCGAGGTCATAGACGATCAGTGGGTCAATGTAGGTGGACCTCTCCGGTGGTGTGATTTCCTGGTGCAGGATCAGTTGAAAGGGCGGTTCACCGGGTCGGGTTTTGACATTCAGATGGCTGACATCGATCCGTTTCACCGACGGGAACTCTTCGCCTGGCCGTTTTACCGCCCAGTCCACGATCAGGTCGCCTTCCACCACGGCGCGCTCTGGGCGTTGGGAATGGTTCAGCCGGGCAGCGAAATAGAAATGGCTTTGCCAGGGCTGACCCTGGGCATCGGTGTCGAAGCGGTTGTGTCGGAACTCGATATTCTCAAGTTGCCAGCCGTCGCTCGCGAAGTTTTCAATCCACGGTCGCCACTGGCCGGCCGGGAGTGTGGGGCCAGGCTGTGTCGGCTCGCGCAGTTCAATGGCGTGCGGCAGGGTCTGCGCCGATTGCCATTTTCCCAGCACGATTTCACCCACAGGAAAGCCGGCGATAACGCTGAGTTTATTGGTCGCGCGGTTGACCGAATCCCAGAGCGATTCAAGAGTCCGGCCACAACTCTGCGCCAGCATTTCCTTGCTCCAAACAATTTTGTCCGCGGCCTTCTCCCGCGCTTCGAGCCACGCGCCTCGCCCCGACGGATCGCCGCTGACGCGGCTCGGAGATTTGGTGGAATCCTCCCAGGGAAATGGAATGTGGGTGAACCACAGGAGCAGCAGTGTTCCGAGCGACAAAACGACTACAAGGAAGAGGCAGTTTTTGCGGAAAGCGCTCACACGGCAAAGGGCATGGCTTCATCCCGGGTCAGGGCCGGGCGACCCTGGATTTCAGCGACGAGGCGGAGTTCGCGCAGTTGCGTCGGCTGCCTGAGACCTTGCAACTGGAAATCATGGCCATGCTCGAATTGCTGAATCGTCCCCGGGAAAGTCTCGATTGCGAGCTTTGCCAACCGAGTGAGCGCAAATCCGGTGTGCTGGATGAACTGGTGGCGGAAAGGAAGTAACTGTTCGATTGGGAAAGCGCGGAGTTGGAGAAGCAGTGGAAACCCATACGGCTTGGGAGCCATGGCAGCTGGTTGCTCGCAAGCCTGGGCTAAGAGAAACAATCCCAAAGGGATTGCAAAACAGCGAGCATTTCCTGCGTTCCGCCTGATTTCTCCGAAAAGCATGACAGCTAGCTAAACTTTCCACGGCGCGCGTTTGGGGCGATCCAGCCAGGTGTTCGCCTCGGGGTCACCCACGACCTGTTCTTTCTTAGGATCCCACTTCAGTCGGCGATGGTTCCAATAAGCCAGATTGCCCAGGTGGCACACCGTCACCGAGCGGCAGCCGATCTCCACATCGCAAATCGGCCGCTTGCGGCTCCGGAGGCAATTAAGCCAGTCCTGCAAATGATTGCTGCTCACGTACAGGCGGATGGCCTGGTCGCCCAGCGGCTCCTGGCCGAGGGACTCCGGGTCCGCCTGGAACTTGCCGCGATCCACAAAAATCTTGCCCTCCGATCCGATGAACGTCGCCCCGCCCCGGCTGCTGTCGTGGATCATTTCCAC
>JANYBF010000380.1 GCA_025360895.1 Verrucomicrobiota bacterium | reverse complement strand
GTTTCCCCAATCTCGGCGTGGACTACATGATTCACCATCTGCTCTCGCACAGCGACACGGCAGACTGGCTCAAGGTGAACCAGTTTTTCCTCGCCCAACTCGCCTACATCGCGCGGAAGCTTGATGGCATTCAGGAAGGTGAGCGCACGCTGCTCGACAACTCGATGTTGCTGTACTGCTCCAGCATGTTGAACGGCAACCACGACGCCAACCAACTCCCGGTGGTGCTGCTCGGCGGGGCGGGCGGACGGATCAAGGGTGGCCGCGTCCTCGATTACAAGGACAAGCCCGAGCGTCAGATGTGCCGCCTCTACCTCTCAATGATGGACAAGATGAACGTGCGGCCCCCGACGTTCGGCGATGCAACCGAACCCCTGGCGGAGGTGTAGGCCGGAGCCACGCAGAAGACTTTCAAAGCAAAGGGGCGGAGATGCGAAGGCGCAAGCTGGCGATTGGAAGCATTCAGCACTTCAACTTCGTTGCCGGGCAACATCCCTATTTCCACTCGGCCAGCACTTCGACCACCGGCGGCCATTCGGCGACGGCGTCGAATTTCGCTTTGCCCCAAACGGTGCAGAGAAATCCAACGAGCCGGGCGCTTTTCTGTTCGCGCGAAAAAGCGCTGAACGCTTTTGCTCCCGCCAATGGTTGCCAACTTGATGGCCAGACGCGAAATCCTTTTCCCAGTAAAAACGGGACAGAGGGATAGTGCGATTGCTGCTCGTAATGCCAGTCGCAGATGACGATGTCCTTGGGAATCAAATCCACCGCGCCGGCGGTACCGTTCTTCGCGTATTCCCACTCCCCGCCTTTCATCGCCTTGGCGTCGAGCAAACGGTCACCCCACATCAGCATTTCGAGTTTTCGTTTTCCCACGATATGTCCATGGAGATCGTTCACAGCCCGGGCAAAGAGCCTGGCCGGATCGCCCCCTTTGCAACGCGGACAATGTTCCGAGGCGATAATGAATACTTCATCCATGCCAACATGAAACGCATCAGCTTCGAACGCCTCCACCAGTTCGTCTATCAAGGCGAAGCCGACCGGGTTGACGTCAGGGTGCTGCGGACACCAACTGCGACAATAAATATTCGTATTGCCCGGAAACTGGCCCGGCGTTTCATCGAACTCTGGATGTTTCGTCAGCAGGGGCAAAGTGGTCTTGCTCCACGATTGGTGCCCGAGGCAGTTGAATTGTGGCACGAGCCGGATGCCCAGGGCACGCGCGGCGGCCGCAAGTTCATGAGCATGTGCCGCCTTGACGCCACCCGGCGCGCCGAGTTCGGGATGCGATTTGAACTCGAAGTTGTAGTTTACTTCGAGAATGAGGGTGTTGACGCCGACGGTGGCCAGTTTCGGCAGCTGTTCCTTGAGCACCAAGATCTGTTGGTCGTTGTTCACCAACAAATGCACACCGCGCCAGAAAGGTTTGACGGCTTTCCCGGTTTTCGCGGCGGCATCTGACGGATTTGTGGTGTCCGCCCCGATCCCGGTCTGGTGACTGAACAGCAGGACCGAAACGACCGCAAAGCGAAAAAGTGGGAAGGTGTTCATCTTGGTTCAGAGCTTCAGCCGGAAGCCCAACCGATTCAAGCCGGCAGTTGCACAAAGAATCACGACCCCACAACTGGCGGAACGGACCACGGCATGCCAAAGCTCCGATATTGCAAGTCGGCCATACCAGTCGCCGAGATTTACCAAGACCAAGGTGGAGGGAAGCATTTCGGAGAGAAGATAAGCCAGCAGAACATTTTGCCCGGCCACGGCTAGGGGCTTCGCCAGGAAGCCCACAAACCATAAGTCCGATACAAGATAAAACCCCAACCAAAGCGCGGCGGTGATGGCGCAAGCCCAAAGACACCACGAAGGCGTGGCACTGTTTTTACTGATGCCGTAGAGGCCATGGAGTAACCACGCACCGGTGGCGGTTCCCGTAATGAACAACAGCGTGAACCGGATACGCGCGCGCGCCGTCACAGTGGCCGCCGCGAGCAGAGTAGAAGCTAGCAGCAATCCCCCAACGGTTATTGCCGCCAAGGCTCCCAGCGTCTCGCCGATGCCGACGTAGCGAGCGAGCCAGAAATTATCGAACGCATGGTTTTTGTCGGCAGGGTAAAGGCAAAGGAGCAAAACCATGCAACCAAGCAGCGCTGTGCGATTGACGCGAAAAATCAGAAACACAATCGCACCGACCAAGTATGCCCAACCAATGAGTCCCAGAATCCCATACCAGTCCGTGTGAATGGAGAACGGCGAAAACGTGATGATGCGCTGGTCATTTTCGCCACGCCACGCCAACGCGAGCCAAATGAGTGAGGCAAAACCGGCGATCCGCAGAATGGCTGAAACGATGTCAAAGGAACGCGCCCGCTTGGCGGCGGATTCGGGCGAACGCGGTGACGAAATGGAGCAGAAGGCAAGGATGGCGGAAAGATACATCAGCGTGGACCAAAGGGCGGCCGACCAGCCCAGCTTTGCTGAATTCGGCGACTCATTGACCATAAGAATGCCGATAAACAATAGCGACAGCGTGCGACCGCCGATGTGTAGGAGAATTTTCCAAAGCGGCTCACCCTTGCTTAACCGCGAACCGAGCGCAAACGGGATGGACATTCCTACGATGAAAAGGAACGCAGGAAAAACCAGGTCCACAAACGTCATTCCGCTGCCGCCCGGATGACGGTCGCTGAAATGAACCATCCAATCCGGCACGACGCTCCCCGCGACCGCCAGGTCGTTCACGTAAATCATCATGAACATGACGAACCCGCGAAGGGCGTCAATGGAAGTGATGCGAATGGGACGAGCGGGAGCAGGCTTGGAACTGCTGGCGGTCGATTTGGCGGCGGTTTTCATAGTGGCGCGCTGCCCGGAGCAATCACCGCCACAGTGTGCGGCGAACTCGCGGATGGTTCCGAATCACAACACCACCTCCGTGCCCACACCCGCGTCGGTGAAAATTTCCAGCAACACCGAGTGCTGGACCCGGCCATCCACGAACGAAACTTTCTCCACGCCCGCCATGATCGCGGCGACGGCGCTATCCACTTTGGGAATCATGCCTTTGTCCACGATGCCAGCCTGCTTGAGTCCAGGAACTTCGCTCGTTTGCAAATGCGCAATAAGCGTGGCCGGATTTTTCGGGTCACGCATCAACCCTGGCACGTCGCTCATAAAAACGAGGCGCTTGGCCTTGAGGGCAATGGCCGCTTGGGCGGCGGCCACGTCGGCATTGCAATTG
>JANYBF010000356.1 GCA_025360895.1 Verrucomicrobiota bacterium | reverse complement strand
ATTGTTTATGGAAATCAAATCTGGCAAAGCGGCAGAAGGGGCTAAAGATGCGATTTTCGTTAGAAAAATCGAACCAGACAAACCTGCCAACTGAAGCCAGCCGATGCGCTTCGAGACATGTCAAACTTCTAAATCGGCAGCCACTGATGTTGATGATGCGAACAAACGGCCTAACCCCACAGTATCGCGAATTCGGTTGGTGCGCTCTGGGAGGTTACCTGTTCAAACCCATCGCCATTGTCGCTCGTACATTTTTATTGCTGGATTATTATTTTGCCATCAGAACGGTCTTACGCGTTTAGCTCACTTTTCAAACCTTCCATTTCCATTGTTTCACGGCCTGACATCGGGCTGAAACAAAGTTTGAACTCACGCGCTAGAGACTCCAGCCCGCGCGATACTTGCGCCGGATGTAGGCATCCGCGTCGTCGTCGTTGGTGACTTTCATATTGGGCCCGTCCCAGAGCAGTCGTTGATCCGGGAACCGTACGGCCAGGTTGCCAAGCAGAACCATTTCGGATAACGGACCGGAATAGTCGAAATTGGAACTGGCCGGCTGACCGCCCTTGCAAGCGCGGACCCAATCCTTTTCATGTCCATCCGACCCACCAGGAATGCGTTCGATGGTTGGCGCCGGCGGCTTGAATTCTTTCATGCGCTTTTCCGGAATAAGCCGCGGTTCCAAGCCGTAACAGCCGCACATTAAAGTGCCTTGGTCGCCGAGGAACAGCACACCGCCATCTTCGTCGCCCATCCGTTTGCCCTCTTCCAATTCCTCCGGGCGCGGCGGCATCAATCCGCCATCCCACCAGGTGAGCGTGACCGGCGCCATTTCGCCGCGCGCCGGAAACTTGTAGCGAACAATGCTGGACCGCGGATAAGTCTCGTTCTTCGGTACCGTCTTTTTCCAGAAACCTTCCCAGTAAGTGGAGATGTTGCCTTCAATGCTGGTGGGTTGCCCCAGCTTGAGCGCCCAGAAAACCGGGTCCAAGACATGGCAACCCAGATCGCCCAGCGAGCCGGTGCCGAAATCCCACCACGCCTGCCAGGCATTGGGAGCATAAGTCGGGTGGTACGGGCGCATGAGCGCGGGCCCGATCCACAGGTCCCAATCGAAACCTTCCGGGACCGGCGGTGTTTCCTTGGGCCGTTCCACCTCGATGCCCTGCGGCCAAACCGGACGATTGGTCCAAGCGTGAACCTCCTTGACCTTGCCGATCGCGCCACTCCAGATCCATTCGCAAATCTGCCGCGTCCCGTCATTGGAGTGACCTTGATTGCCCATTTGCGTCACCACCTTTTGCTGCCGGGCCGCCTCGGTGAGAACGCGCACCTCATGCAAGGAATGCGCCAGCGGTTTCTGAATATAAACATGCTTGGCGGCTTTGATTGCCGCCATGCCGATTACCGCGTGGGTATGGTCCGGCGTCGCAATGATGATGGCGTCAATATCCTTCTGCTTGTCGAGCATTTCTCGGTAATCGCGATATTTTACGGCCTTGGGATAAAGCGCGAAGATCTTGCCGGTGCGCTCGCTGGCGTCCACGTCGCACAAGGCCACGATGTTCTCGTTCACCGCGCATTTCGCGATGTTATTCCGGCCCATGCCGCCAATGCCGATGGCTGCGATGTTGAGCCGGCCGCTCGGTGGCGTCTGGCCGCGCGTGCCGAGCACGTAACCGGGGACGATGGAAAAGGTGGCCACCGTGGCTGCGCTGCGTTGGAGGAAACTTCGCCGGCTGGTCTTGGTTGGGTGCGGCTTGAGATTATTGGCGTTCGTTTTCATGCGTGAACTTGCTTTTTTGATTTTACGAGATTTTTTTGAATTGAACGGCACCCGGCGAAAAACACAACGCAAATCCAAATTGAAGTACGAAACGCACCCACTCTGGCCACCAAACGGAGCAAGGCTACTCATCGCGAACGGTTGCGCCGGCGCGAATCTGGTAGTGGGCGACTGATTTCCACCGATCGGGCAGCGGCGAGAAACTTGGTCGCCGCCCCCGTCAGTCGGTGCGGATCAAACACGGCGACCAACTGGATCAACGGCGGTGCCGGGTGCAACGGGAGAAATTTCAACCGGCCACCCGCAAGAATTCCGAGACACGCCGGCGCGATGACCAATCCGCGGCCGATTTCGGCCGCCGCGATCAAACTTGGGGCGCTGTCGTGTTCTTCCGCGAGCCGGGGCAGGCGCCCAATTTTGGCGAACAGGTCCACCAGCATGGCATGGTATTCGGGATACTCAGCGCGGGAATAAACCACCAACGGTTCGTCAGTTATTTGTTCCAACGCCACCATCTTCCCGCGCGCGAGTCGGTGCTTTGGCGGCATGGCAACGCAGATTGGATATTCCCGTAACAATTCAAACTGTAATCCACGCAAGGCCCGCTCCGACGGGCGCGCCATCAAACCCAGGTGCAAGCGGCCTTCGCCCACTCCCCGCAACATTTCTTCACTCGAAAAATCGTGGAGCTTTACATGAACACCCGGCGCGGCGTTGTGAAAACTGTGCAGCGCGCAGGGCAACACCTCCGTTGTCAAGGACGGCGCGTAGCCAACATGGATTTCGCCGCGTTCACCACGGGCGACGGCGCGGGCGAGTTTAACGGCATCATCCGCACGTTGCAGGATGGCGCGGGCCTCGCCGAGAAAAGCCGCCCCCGCCTCAGTAAGTTTCGCGGTGCGCGGTCCCCGTTCGAGCAAGGGGACGCTGAGTTCCGCTTCGAGATCGCGGATCTGACGGCTTAGGGCGGGTTGCGCCACGCGGAGTCGTTGCGCGGCCTTCGTGAAATTCAAGAGTTCGGCCACGGTCACGAAGTAACGCAGATGTCGCAGTTCCACGGGCGGTATTATGCCAGAAAGGCATCACTGCGCGAGGAACAAAGTATTGGGCGACGGGCGGCGGGTGGCTTACAAAGGAGACGTTGATTGAGCTGGCCCCAGACGGGCCGGCAAAAAGAGAAAGCGAATAAGTATGATGACGATTAGAAAATCCGAAGATCGCGGCCACGCCAACCACGGCTGGCTCGACAGTCATTTCAGCTTCTCCTTTGCGGAGTATCACGATCCAAAGCACATGGGCTTTCGCTCGTTGCGCGTCATCAACGACGACCGCATCGCTCCGGGCGGCGGCTTCGGGATGCACCCGCATCGTGATATGGAAATCATCAGCTATGTGCTCGGAGGTGAACTGGAGCACAAGGATTCAATGGGCAACGGACGCGTCATTCGCACCGGCGATTTCCAATACATGGCCGCCGGCACGGGCGTGACCCACAGCGAATTCAATCCCTCCGCCGCCAAGGAGACGCACCTGTTGCAAGTCTGGATTCTCCCTGACCATAAGGGTGTGGCGCCGCGTTATGCTGAGAAGGCGATGGCCAAGGCTGCGGCAGGCAAGCTTCATCTCATTGCCAGCAAGTCGGGTCGGGCTGATTCCATCGCGATTCATCAGGACATGGATTTATGGCTCGCCAAACTGCGGGCGGGCGAAAGCGGCACGCACGCCTTACGGCCGCAACGGCACGCGTGGGTTCACGTTGCCGAAGGGGAGGTGGAATTAAACGGCCAACGCTTGAAGGCAGGCGACGCCGCAGCGGTCGGCGAGGAAGGTTCGCTGAACCTGCTTGGCAAAGCCGGGGCACAGGTCCTATTGTTCGACTTGAACTGACCAATGAAAAAAATTCTTCGCCTGCTGGCCCTGCTGCTTTTCGTTGGCACACTCATAACTTGGGTCGTGACCGGCGCAAATCGCGGCTGGACGAAAACCAGTGAACCGGTCAAGACTATGGACGAAGTCACCGGGATTGAAGGGATCACGTACCAAAAGCGTTTCGCTCCCGGACTCGATTTTGTGGGCGCGGGTCTGCTGGGTACGGGCATTCTCACCGGCGCTTCCTTTTTGTTCCGGAAAAAAATCAAACCAAGCTAACAATCCATCATGAAAACCAAACTCATTAACCTGCTCGCCTCCACCGTACTCACGGGCGTCGCCCTCGCCGCGCCGCTGACGTTCGACTTTAAAGACCCCAAAGGCGTGAACAACGCCGTGTTCAAACTCGATGCCCCGCTCGAAGCCATCAATGGCAGCGGCAACGGCATTAGTGGCACGGTCACGTTTGACCCGGCAAATCCCGCCGCGACTAAAGGGAAAATCATCCTTGCCACTGACTCGTTGACCGTGCCGAACCCGATGATGAAGGAACACATGCACAGCCCGATGTGGATGGACGTGGCGGCGAACAAGGAAATCACGTTTGAGGCGAAGGAACTCAAGAACGTCAAGACCGCCGGCGATAAAACCACCGCCGATGCGGTTGGCACGCTGACCATCAAAGGCATTGCAAAAGAAGTGACCACTCCGATCACGCTGACCTTTTTGAAAGACAAGCTCGGCATGCGTGTTCCGAACATGAAGGGCGATCTACTCGTCATCCGCGCCAGCTTTACGATCAAGCGCAGCGACTACGGCATCAATCCGAAAGCGCCCGAAGAAAAAGTGTCGGACACAATTGATTTGACCTTGAGCATCGCCGGCGCAGCGGCGAAGTAAGCTAAATTCAACGGCAGGGCAGGCAATATGGCTCGCCACGCCGTTTTTGTGCGTGGTTGCGGGCCCCCGCAGTAACTTGTTGCCGCAGGCCGCACGCGGTTTAGAATCTCGCCATGACAATGCGGCAATTCTACGATTGGCAGACCGCCGGGGGCGGGGGTGATGTCTCGTTACTCGTGGAAACGTTGGAACGGCGCGAGATTCCGTGGTGCATGATCGGCGGGCTGGCCGTCAATCACTGGGCCGAAGAGCCGATGGCAACGGCCGATGTGGATGTGGTCATTACACTTGAACGGGTAGAGGAAGCGGTGAAAGCCCTGAGCGAAGCGGGCTTTACGCCCAAACGATTCGATTGGTCTGTCAATCTGAAAGGCCATTCCAAAGTTTCAGTCCAGATCAGCACCGAGGATTTCTACCGGGATTTTCCCGCGCATTCCGTCGCGGCGGACATCCATGGCATTCTCATGCGCGTAGCTTCACGGGAAGATACCCTGCGCGGAAAATTAAAAGCTTACGCTGACACGGAGCGCCGCCCCAGCAAACGCCAGAAAGACTTGCTCGACATTACGCGTCTCGTGGAAGCGCACCCGGAACTCCGGGCTCAAGTGCCCGCTGAAATTTTGGAGAAGTTGAAAGTGTGAGCGGTTGGAGGATTGTTTGCGACCCAGATGTTGGTTGCTCCGAAGGAGCCTGGTTTGCAACTAGGATCCCCCCCAAAAGTCCCGAAGGGACGATTGACGTAGCGCTGTCTGATCAGCCGTTCCTTCGGGACAAGTTGAGATGCGGTTGTCTGACAAAGGACGAGGGGCGTGCCACCGGCGGCAGCCCGAAATGGCGCGGTGGGTTAATGAAGCTTTCCGGTTTTACCACGCCTAACGAATTATGAAGGCCGCGCCCCCCCGCTGGGTGGGATCGCCGAAAACATTATTGGCCTCATTGAATGATTCGCCTTATGCTGGGTCTAAGTCGTGCGGATCAACCGCGATAAAGCGATTATGTTACGAAGATTTATATTGATGGTCTCGGCGCTCTTAGTTGGCGGACTTCCGGTCGTGTGGGTTTTCGCCGCCACGAGCCCCAAAGCCGAGGTCCCCAAACCCGAAGCCATCGCCGATGCCCTTCAAATCGCCCGAACGAACCCACCCGCCCCCGGGCCGGACGATGCCCGGATCGCGTATTTCACCGCCGGCTTGCTCGAAAGCCAGCATTTCTTGAAACATCCGTTCGACGATGAATTCTCCGCCAAATTCCTAGACCGTTATCTCGAAACCTTGGACCCACAGCACCTGCATTTCACCCAGGCAGACCTCGCGGAATTTGAGCACTATCGCACCCGGCTCGACGACCTCACGCGCGTGGGCGACACCACGCCCGCCTATCGTATCTTCAACCGGTTCTACGAACGCCTGGCCCAGCGGGTCGCCTATGCCGGAACCTTGTTGCAGGAGGAAAAATTCACGTTCGACACCGATGAACGCATCATTACCAACCGCAAAGACGCGCCCTACCCGCGCGATCTGACCGAGGCGCACGCCCTGTGGCGGCAACGACTGCGCTTTGAGTATTTGGAGGAAAAACTCGTCAAGCTGGCCGCAAAGAAAAAAACGGCGAGCACCGCTCTGAACACCCAGACCAACCGCGTAAACATCGGGTCGGCGGACGCCCAAGCGGAAAATGACGCTGCCCGGCAACCTAACTTCGTAATCGCCGGAGTAAACGTGACCAACGAACCAGTCGCCAAAACCATCGTCGCCAAGGAAACCAAAACAAAAACCGTGGTGGAGGAAATTGTCGAGACCCTGAATCTGCGCTATGCGCGGAATCTTCGTTTCTTCCGAGAATGGGATTCGGACGATGTGTTGGAGTTGTATCTCACGTCGCTGGCCCATGTTTATGATCCGCATTCCGACTATTTCAATCCGCGGCAGGCGGAGAATTTTGCCATCGGGATGAATCTTTCACTCTTTGGGATCGGCGCAGAACTCCGCTCCGTGGACGGCTACTGCACCATTAGCAAACTGATGGCCGGTGGACCCGCCGCCAAGGGCAAACAACTCGGCGAAAAAGACCGCATCGTCGCCGTCGCCCAAAGCAACGCCCCCCCCGTGGATGTTGTTGAAATGAGCCTCAACAAAGTGGTCCAATTGATCCGCGGCCCCAAAGGCACGGAAGTAAAATTGACGGTGATTCCCGTGACGGATTCTTCCGAGCGCCGCGTCATCACCATTATTCGCGACGAAATCAAACTGGATGACCAGGCCGCCAAAGCCAAAATCATTGACCTGCCGACCGGCCCCGGCCAGACCTTCCGCCTCGGCGTCATTGACCTGCCAACGTTCTATGTTCCGATGGATATCGGCAACCCGAGAAAGACCGACCCCACCGGAACTAATGCCGAATCCGTCCAACACTATACCTCGGTGGACGTAGCCAAGCTGGTAACCAAACTCAAAGCCGAGAAATGCCAGGGGATCATCTTGGACCTGCGCCTCAACGGGGGCGGCTCGCTCGAAGAATGTGTCAAACTCACCGGTATGTTTATCAAGGACGGCCCGATCGTCCAAGTTGACGGAGCCGGCGGGCACCAGGTGACGGACGACCCCGATCCCAGCGTAATGTATGATGGCCCCTTGGTCGTGTTGACCAGCCGTTTCAGTGCTTCGGCCTCGGAAATTCTGGCGGGCGCGTTGCAGGATTATGGACGCGCGATTATCGTTGGCGATCTATCCACCCACGGCAAAGGCACCGTGCAAAATCTAAACCCGCTTCGTTATGCGATGCGCCCCAGCGCCACGAGTACGAACGATCCCGGCACCCTCAAGATCACTCGTGGCAAATTTTATCGCGTGAGCGGAGGTTCGACCCAGCTCAAAGGCGTCCTGTCCGACATTGTGTTGCCGTCGAAATTGAATTACGTCAAAGAGATCGGCGAGAGCGCGCTGGAGAACGCGCTGCAATGGGACCAGATCGAAAGTGCCCGGTATGACAAGCTGAACCAGGTGGCCCCCTATCTGCAGGACCTCTTGAGCCGTTCCAACGACCGCATCTCCACCAATCAGGACTTCGCTTACATCCGCGAGGACATCGAGCAGTTCCGCAAGTTCCAAGCGGACAAGACGATTTCCCTCAACGAAAAAGAACGCCTGAAGGAAATAGAAGAGAATGAAGCCCGCGAAAAAGCGCGCAACCAGGAGCGCCTCGCCCGCACGTCGCCCACGCCGACCGTTTATGAATTGACCCTCAAACAATTGACGTTGCCCGGACTACCGCCACCCACGGTAAAAACCAACACCTTGAACGCGAAATTGACCTCCTCCTCCTCCGGCGCCGGACTCCCCGGCGGCGCCAGCGCCGACCCCGGCAGCGACACGGAAACCGAAACGGCCCCTGTGACGGATGCGACCCTCGAAGAAGCCGGTCAAATTCTCATGGATTATGTCGGGCTGCTTGGCCAAAAAGGCGTGGCCGTCATCAATGAAAAATCCCAAATCAAAAACTAAGACTGCCCGAGCGGTCATGTGTAGCGGCGGGGAATTTCGGCGCTCGACCCTCGATTTTCCACCCGCGACCCTTTGGTTTTTTGCATTTTTAATTTTAAATTTTGCCTTCTTCTCACCCGCCTACGGGCAGGGCGCCCAAGGCGCCCAGATCAAACAACGCGCCAAGGAATTGGTAAATCAGAACAATGTCCGGCAGGGCGTGCCCCCGCCCGCGCCGCCCGCACCCCGACCAGCAGCCCCGGCCACCCCCGGTACGGCCGCTGCCCCCAACCCCGCCGTGCTTCAGGCGCAGAACATTTCCAAGATCAAGACCGACCTAGCCGCCCTCAAACCCGGTTCGCCCGTAACGCCGTCACAAAAGCAACAGCTAATCAAAGACCTCGCCGTTGCCGCCCGCACCACCAAACCCTCTTTGCCCTCCGTGACCAAGTTGGTGGACACGCTAGCCGCCGCTTTGGGAGAAAACATCCTGGGCGAGCCGGAACAGGAACGGCTGGCGCAGAATCTCAACTCAGTGTTCAACAGCAAACCACTTCCGGCGTCGCAATTTGACACCCTCATAGCGGACGTGCAGGCCATCTTGCAGGTGGGCGGCGTAAAACGGCCCGTGGCCGCGAGCATCGCTGGTGATCTGAAAGCCGTGGGTGCGGAAGTGCGGCGGTAAACCCACCACCCCTGCCAGCCATGAACGGCCCGCTGATCGTCAAATGCCCAACGTGTAAGAAGCCCGGCGACTGGTTTGCGAAAAGCTTCGGCCCGTTTTGTTCGCAACGCTGCCGGCTGGTTGACTTGGGTAAATGGTTCTCCGAGGAACACGCCATTGCCAGCCCGCTACGCCCGGAGCATCTGGAAAAGTACGCCGATCTGCCGCCAGGCAAACATCTGGATCAGCCGGAGGCGGACTAAGCTTCTCCGCTCGGTGAGCACTGCTCGTTTGCCCCGCCGCGTAAACCCCTGACCTGCGAACGTTCTGCGGGCACAGCGCTACGCGGATCGCAATCGCTGCAATGCTTCTTCAAAATCCACCGGCCACGGGGCGGTGAAGTTCACTGCCTTTCCGGTGCCCGGATGAGTGAACCCAAGTTTATGCGAATGCAGCAGAACACGCGAGGCTTCGTAGCGAGTCAACTCCGCGAGACGTTTCGTTTGGCGCGGGCCATACGTGCTGTCACCCGCGACCGGAAAGCCATGGTGCTGGAAGTGGACGCGAATTTGGTGGGTTCGACCCGTGTACAGTTGAGCCTCAACGAGCGTGGCTTCGCGGAGTCGTTCAATGACGCGGTAGCCGGTGTGCGCGGCGCGACCCACGCTTTCGTCCCACACGGCCATGCGTTTCCGGTGCGTCGGATGCCGCGCGATGGCGGCGTGGATGTTGCCTTCGTCACGCGGCATCACGCCGCAGACAATGGCGAGGTAGAGTTTTTCCACAGTGCGCCCGGCAAATTGATTCGAGAGCGCGACATGGGTTTCGTCGTTCTTGGCTACCACCAGGCAGCCGCTGGTTTCCTTGTCGAGCCGGTGGACGATGCCCGGTCGCGCCACGCCGCCGATGCCGCTAAGTTCCCCGGCGCAATGATGCAGCAGCGCGTTGACGAGCGTGTGTTCCTCGTTCCCGGCGGCGGGATGAACCACCAACCCGGCCGGCTTGTTCAACACGAGCAAGGCTTTGTCTTCGAACAGAACATCGAGCGGAATGTCCTCTGGTTGCGCTTCGGCGGCTTGGGCTTCGGGCCAGACGATTTGCACGATTTCGCCCGCGCGCGGCGTGTGCGTGGGTTTGGTTGGTTGCCCGTTGACGGTGATATGGCCCTGTTCGATCAGCCGCTGAATGGCCCCGCGCGATGTGGCGGGCAGTTGCCGGCGCAAAAAGGTATCGAGTCGCTCGCCGGGATGGGAGTGTTCGATGGTCAGGGTTTCGGTGCGGAGCGGCATCGGGGAAATCTTCAACCTTCAACTTCCAACCGCCAAGCCGGAACAAACCCAGCAACTTGAACCTTGGCCGTTCGAGGTTGAGGTTTGGATTTTTGAACCACGACTGGCAGGGCCCTGCGAGGGCGGAGAGGTTTCACTGCGCTTCAGGTGTTTCCACGGCTTTCGCACTGTGTTCGCTGCGCCACGTCACCCAAAAAACCAGCGCCACGCCGATGCAGATGCCGCTGTCGGCGACGTTGAAGGCCGGGAAACCGATCTCCTCGCCGCCTTGCCGCCTGAGATAAAAGTAAATGAAGTCAATCACCTGTTGCCGGCCGGGCAGGAGTCGGTCGGTCAGATTCCCGGCAATGCCACCAAAGATCATGCCGAAAGCGAGCTGACCGAGCCGGGTCCGGGTGTCGAAATGATTGCGCGCCAGAAAGAGAACGACGAGCGCCATGAGCGCCACAATGGCGAGGAGTTCGTTGTTGCCCCGAAACATGCTCCACGCCGCGCCGGTGTTGCCCCAATGAACGAACTTGAAGAAGCCATCAAGGATCACGCGTTCCTGGCCTTTGCCGAGGAGTTGCAACACGATGAACTTGGTGAGTTGATCCAGGGCAAACACCAGAACCGCCATGACCGCGATACGGCGGTTCGGCGTGCGTAGAAGAGTTTGGGCCAGACGCATGACAGCAGCCGCAGTAGTTAGCGGTTTGTGCTCCATAAAACAAATTTTTTCCGTTCACGAACCGCCGGAGCCAGTTGAGAAGAAACTTTACCAATAATTAGTTGCAGGCAGAGATCGCCGTGCGAAATTAAAAAGGAGAGCAAATGAAACGGCCACGAACAGTTCAAGCCGTGGTGAGGCGAGGCTCAAAGAGGTCGGTAGTGGGCACAACGAGCCGGGCCGGGTTCGGTGCAACTTCTTCCGAATCATTACCCGGGCGAATTAATCCAAAGTGGGCGTGGTATTATCGCGTCCTGGTTACGCTGCGCGAACGGCTGTTGCTGGATCGCCGGGAGCGATTGGCGGAAGCCGCGCAGCCGCTGGAACCGCACAGCATGAACCCTGCGGATTCGGCAACCGACGAGTTTGACCACAACCTGGCGCTCGCCGCGTTATCCGCCGAACAGGACGCGCTCCACGAAATCGCCGAGGCCATCAGTCGCATTCTCAACGGTGCGTACGGTGTGTGTGAAGAAACTGGCAAACCGATTCCTGCCGCGCGGCTGAAGGCCATTCCGTGGACCCGATTCGCACGGGAGGTGGTCGCGCGGCACGAAACAGAAGGCGACATCAGGCCACCGCATCTCGGATCGCTCGGTTCGGTTCGTGGCGTGCCACTTGTAATCTGGAGACGATCAAGTCAGCCGAAGACACCGACTCCGAAGAGAGCCCGGCCACCGACAAGGCTTTGAGAAACGATCACACGGCACCAGATGTTTCGGAGTCAAAAATCAAAAAATGTCGGCGGGCGTGAGCGAAAGGACATGGATTATGAACCTAAATGATCCGAAAAAGAATTCTGTCGCCGGGCGTGTCCGGCGTTACGACCAGGAAATCTGTTTTCTTCGGGTGAACTGGAATTCTCAACCATGACGAACCCAACATTCAGGCTATAACGAATCACAACCAAACGGAGGTGCCTATGTTATCCGGTTGGTTGACAAAAACCCATTCCGGTAGGGCCGCGCTGCCGTGCGGCCTCAATATCACGGCGGCATGGCAGGGCACGGTCTCACCACATAGCTTACACTTTGTTCTCACCACATAGCTGACAGTTTTGCGGGGCGTATGCCCTGGAAAACCAACACCAAACAAGAGCAG
>JANYBF010000328.1 GCA_025360895.1 Verrucomicrobiota bacterium | reverse complement strand
GGTCGCCTCTTCGCCGGGCGCGATGAAGCCGAGATCAGCCAGCACCACTTTGGCGCGGCGCGACGCATCGAACTCCACCGGCAACGTGATCAGGTTGAACAACATGATGATGCCCCAGGCCACCGCCATGAAGAACGCGCCGGTCAACGGCGTGATCAAGCCGGTGAACAAGCCCAGCAAGGGCAGGAACATGGCGATGTAATTCGCATACGTCGTGATGCCCACCGCCGCCATCCGCCAGTGCAACGGCCCGTAGGCCTGCGCGTGCTGGATGGCGTGACCGCATTCGTGCGCCGCCACGCCGAGGGCCGCCGGGGTGCGCCCAAAGTAGTTTGCCTCGGACAACACCAGCCGCTTGTGGATCGGATCATAGTGATCGCCCAGCATGCCTTCCGCGTGGGTGATTTCGACATCGCGAATGCCGCTGAGGCGCAGGATTTCCGCCGCCGCCTGACCCCCGGTGATGCCCGAGCGCACGACACCCTGGTTGTAGTGGTTGTAAACCGACTTCACGCGCCACATCGCCCAGAGGGAGAGCGCCATCGTTCCGATAAAGAGAATCCAGATCATAATTTGCCTTTCGCTGTTCGTTTCTGCTTCGTCTGCGCGTCAGCGTCAACGACTGCCGCAATCACGAGCGAACCCTAGGCGCGCATCGGCGGCTGGACTAATACGCCTTTCCGAATGAACGCTTCGGTTAATCCTAAGATGCGTGAAAACCCCACGGACAATTTTTGCGCTTCGCCGTTGGTGAGCTAAACTAGCGACCATGTTTGCAAAGGCTCCAGCGATCGGCCCGCCTTGTCGGCGGTGGGTGTCGGTGATGAGTCTTGGCGGCTGGTTGTTGCTGACATTTGCCGCCCCGGCATTGGGGGGATTGTTTTTACCGGGCGAATGGTATGCGCAACTTAGCAAGCCCTCATGGAATCCGCCCAACTGGCTCTTTGGCCCGGTTTGGGCCGTTCTCTACACGGCGATGGCCGTGGCGGCTTGGCTTGTCTGGCAACGGGGTGGTTTCGCCTCCCAGTCAAAAGCGCCTGGGTGGTATGTGGCCCAACTGGTTCTCAATGCGATGTGGACTCCGATTTTCTTCGGGTTGAAGCAACCCGCGCTGGCTTTCGTCGAGATCGCCCTGCTCTGGGGTGCGATCCTGGTCACGCTGCTGGCTTTTTGGAAGGTGAACCGTTTCGCCGGCGCGCTGTTGCTGCCGTACCTCGCCTGGGTCTCCTTTGCGGCAATCCTCAATTTCACTTTGTGGCGGTTGAACCAATGAACCGCCGGCTTTGCCACCTCAAACTTTTTCCGTGGATCCATTCCTCATGAAAACACTGTTGACGATTCTTGGCCTGCTGACGGCACTGACGGCTCGATCCGCTGGGGACTGGCCCCAGTGGCGGGGACCACAGCGGGACGGCCAGGTTACCGGCGGCACATGGCCCGGCAAACTGGACGCGAATCATCTCCAGCAAGTCTGGCGGGTGGATCTCGGACCGAGCTATTCCGGGCCAATCGTCGTGGGGGATCACGTGTTCACGACGGAGACGAAGAACAAAATGTTCGAGGTCGTCACCGCATTTGACCGGGCGTCCGGCAAACAATTGTGGCAGGTCCAATGGCAAGGATCGCTCACCGTGCCCTTCTTTGCCAAATCCAACGGTGACTGGATTCGCGCCACGCCAGCGTGCGATGGGGAAAGACTGTTTGTGGCCGGCATGCGCGATGTGTTGATGTGTCTGGATGTAAAGACCGGCACGGAATTGTGGCGGGTGGACTTCGTGCAGAAGCTGGATGCGCCGGTGCCGGATTTTGGCTTCGTGTCCTCCCCACTCGTGGATGAGGAGGCGGTGTATGTGCAGGCGGGTGCGTCGGTGGTGAAATTGAACAAGCCCACCGGGGAAATCCTCTGGCGCGCGTTGAAGGACAAGGGCGGAATGTGGGGCAGCGTGTTTTCCTCGCCCGTCATCGCGACGCTCGACGGTCAGCGCCAATTGGTGGTACAGACCCGCGAGAAGTTGGCCGGACTCTCACTCGACACCGGCAACGTGCTCTGGTCGCAACCGGTCGAGGCCTTTCGCGGAATGAACATCCTCACGCCGGTCACTCACCAGGACGCGGTGTTTACCAGCACCTACGGCGGCAAAACCATTGGTTTCAAGATCGCGCAGGCCAACAGCAAATTCACCAGCACGGAGATGTGGACGCACAAGTCGCAGGGTTACATGTCCACGCCGGTGGTGGTGGACGGGGTGGCTTACGAGCATCTGAAGAGCCAGCGCGTGATGGCCATCGAGATTGCGACCGGGCGGGAGTTGTGGACGAGCGACCAGTCCTTCGGCAAATACTGGAGTCTCGTCGCGAATGGCGACCGTATTCTGGCGTTGGACCAGCGGGGATGGTTATTTTTGTTTCGCGCCAACCGCGAGAAGTTTGACCTGCTCGACCAACGCAAGCTTACGAGTGAGGAAACTTGGGCGCATCTCGCAGTTGCTGGGGATGAACTGTTCGTTCGCGAATCGAACGCGCTCACCGCCTACCGCTGGGGCGATGTCCGCACCGACGCGAACGCCCCGGCGCAGGAAACCTCCAAGTAAGACCCGGCGGCGGCGAAGTTTTTCCGTTTGCACCGCAGTGCCAAGGTCAAGCACATTGGTTGCGAATGGAATGGCTCAATTATCATCACTTGCGATACTTCTACGTTGTGGCGAAGGAGGGCAGCCTCGCACGCGCTGCTGCCAAACTGCACGTCTCGCAGCCCTCCATCTCCGAACAGACCCGCGAACTTGAAACCGCGCTGGGAGAAAAGCTGTTCCGCCGTGAAGGTCGTAACAACAAACTCACCGACGCCGGCCAGGTGGTGTTCCAATATGCCGAAGAGATTTTCACGCTGGGAGGTGAACTGATGAATGCCGTGAAGCAGCGGCCCGGGCTGCGCACGCTGCGGTTCAACGTCGGCGTGGTGGATTCGTTTCCGAAGCTGGTGACGAATGAAATCCTGAAGCCCGTTTTCGCGATGCCTCAGGCCGTCCATGTCGTATGTCGCGAGGGAAAGATGGAAGACCTGCTCGCGCAACTGGCGGCGCATCGGCTCGACCTGGTGTTGTCCGACGAGCCCGCGCCGAGCAGCACGAACTTCAAGGTCTTCAATCATGTACTCGGAGTAAGTAGCGTCACTTTTTGCGCCGAGGCGAAGCTGGCCACCAAGTTAAAGCGGGATTTTCCCAAGTCGCTCAACGATGCGCCGGCGTTGTTGCCGGCGGACAACACCGCGTTGCGCCGTTCGCTGGAGGCGTGGTTTCGCGTCCATGACGTGAAGCCCACGGTGGTTGCCGAATTTGACGACCTCGCGCTGATGAAGGTGATGGCCGCCGAGGGGCGCGGCTTCATCGCCGTGCCAACTGTGGCGTTGAAAGAGGCCGTTTCCCGCTATCAATTCCGCAGCCTCGGTCAGGCGACCAGTTGCCGCGTGCAATTCCATGCCATCACTGCCGAACGCCGCATCATCCATCCCGCCGTCCAACTCATCGCCAAGGCGGCCTGACGGCCTCGCAGCAACGCTCGCAGGATTTTCCCCGCTTTGCACAACCCGGAGATTCTGCTTTCATGCGGTCATGCCGAAAGCTTCACTTGCTGTCATCGTCAAACATTGCGACATCCTGCTCCGCACCGCCGCGATCGGCGATTACGCCGGCGCCGCGAATGGCTTGCAAATGGCAAATCGTGGTGCGGTCACGCGGATCGCCGCGACCGTGGACGCCAGTCTCGCCACGGTTAAACTGGCCGTCGCAGCGAAAGCGGATCTGCTGCTCGTCCATCACGGCTTGTTTTGGTCGCCGTCGCATCCGTGGACGGGCCCGAAATACGAACTCCTCCGCGCGTTGATCGAGAACAATCTCGCGGTTTACAGCTCGCATCTGCCGCTCGACGCGCATTCCAAACTCGGCAACAACGTGCAACTCGCGGCAGCACTCGGTTTCAAGAAACTCCACCCGTTTTTCGCGAGCCACGGACAGACGATCGGTTTTCAGACCACCAAGAAGATTTCCCGCGATGAACTTGCCACCCGCCTCGGTCGCGCCACCGGAGCCCAGCCCCGCGTGATTCCTGGCGGCCCGAAGCTGTGCCGTCGCATCGGCATCGTGACCGGCGGGGCCGGTGGCGATTTGAAGATCGCGGCAGCCGAAGGTGTGGACACCTTCATTACCGGCGAGGGTCCGCATTGGACCTATGCCCTGGCCGAAGAACTTGGGCTCAATGTTCTGTACGGCGGCCATTATGCCACCGAGACCTTTGGCGTGAAGGCGCTCGCCGCGTATCTATCCCAAAAATTCCACGTGTCGTGGACATTCCTGGATCATCC
>JANYBF010000291.1 GCA_025360895.1 Verrucomicrobiota bacterium | reverse complement strand
AAGGGCAGACACCGGCCATGAATAAAACGTATCCCAAATCGGGCCCAACACTTCGTGCAGGTTGGCAATGCAATGAGTCCGACACCACCATGGCGCAAACCAGGCGATGCCATAATGCTGATCCATGACGAGATCGAAGAGCCGCTGGCGACGATACCATTTAATGGCTTTGAAGATGGAGCCACCCACCCCGCCACCGCGGATGATCTGAATTCCGTCGATGCTCTCTGCAGCCGGCGCTCCCGCGAACTGATTCGAGTACCAATAGACCTCGTGTCCGCGTTGCACGAGTGCGGTCAGATAAGCCCGGGTCACCCGTTCCGCGCCTCCCGCCAAAGGATTCTTCGGGTCGCGCCAATTCAGCATCAGGAAGCGCATATCAAGCAACCAGGATGTGGGCCGGGCACTCCGCTTGCGCCGATTTCATAGTCGCGCAATTTTTCCCAGCAGAGTTGTCGTGGATTTTCCCGCCACAACGGGAATGATAATAATCCTCCCGCCTCCCTGCTCCACCGTCCGGCGCTCGTCCTGATTGACGGTGTCCAAGGTGTAATCGCCGCCCTTCACGTAAATGTCCGGTTGCGCCATCGTGAGAAAACGAGTCGCGGTCTTTTCAGCAAAGATGCAAACACCGTCCACGCTTTGCAGGGCGGCGACCACGACGGCACGGTCGGCCTCAGAATTCACTGGTCGGCCTTCGCCCTTCAACTGGCGCACGGAATCGTCGCCGTTCAAGCCGAGGAGCAAAACGTCGCCCTGATTGCGGGCCGCTTCGAGATAGGTCACATGGCCGGGATGCAACAGATCAAAGCAACCGTTGGTCACGACTAACTTTTTCCCGCAGGCGCGCAGGGCCGCGCGCCACGACGGCAAATTTTCCCACGCCACAATTTTGTCCCGGAAATTCACGTTGGGATTCTGACCGAAGCGGTTTCGCCTTGGCAACGAGATTCAAAACCCGGGCAGCGGAGATTTCACAAGCAACTGTGAGATCACTTCGCTTTCACTCCGTAATTTATACTCATCGCGCCACCAATAAAATTTTCGACGCGCACTTGGACCAAACCCAATTCATGCATCCGGCCCTCTACCCCCCGCTGCGCCGGATAATGCTGAAGCGATTCCAGAATATAGGCGTAGGCACTGGCGTTCCGACAAGCCAACAGACCGAGCAGTGGCACGAACAACCGCAAGTAACTGAAGTAAACCGAGCGCCAAAGAGCGTTGTCTGGTTTTCCGAAATCCAGCACCAGCAGGCGCGCACCGGGCTTCGCAACCCGCACCATTTCGCTCAAACCGGTTTCCCAACTCGCCAGATTACGCAAGCCATAACCTACCGTGACAATGTCGAAATGGGCATCGGGAAACGGAAGACGCATTGCGTCACCTTCAATGAACTGCGGCGCGTTGACTCCAGCAGCGGAACGCCTTTGGGCGGCGACGGCCAGCATCGGGGCGTTGAAATCCAACCCGACGACTTCTGTCCCGCCAGCGGCCAGCGCGAAGGCGAGGTCGCCCGTGCCACAACACACGTCCAGGGCGCGCGCGCCGGATTGAGGAGCGGCGGCGGCGACAACGCGGTGTTTCCAGCGGCGGTGTAGCCCGAGACTTTGCAGGTCATTGATCAAGTCGTAACGCGGAGCGATGCGGGCGAACAATTCATTCACCTTGACCGCGCGTTGCTCGCCGGGACTGAAAAATTCGTTCCCCATGTTGGACAAAGCCGTCCCGATATTGAGCAGCCGGCCCAAGCGAGGCCAATAAATTCGTCCGCCAATGCGGGGCGCGAGCGGTGTTGGCCACGATGGCAGGCTGGCTGGTGGCGTTTGGTTTGATTGTTGCTGAAAAGACCGCACCCGCAAGGCGGGACCGAAAACTGAATATGAACAGGAAGAAGATTTTGGTGGTGGACGACGATGCCGTGGTCATTCGGGCCCTGTCCATTAAACTCAAGGCCAACGGCTTTGAAGTCCTTACCGCCACTGACGGAGCGAGCGCAGTCAGTGTCGTGCGCACCCTGCGGCCCGATCTGATCTTGCTCGACCTCACCTTTCCCGCCGACCCGGGCAGCGTGGCTTGGGATGGTTTTCTTATCATGCAATGGTTGAAACGGGTGGAAGAGGCGGCGCATATTCCCATCGTTGTCATCACCGGCGGGGATCGAGAGAAATACGAGAGTCGGGCCATCGCTGCGGGGGCCACCGCCTTTTTCCACAAGCCGATCAGTCACGCTGCGCTTTTCGATTTAATTCGCCAGACTTTGAAGCTGGAATCCGTAACCGCCTGAAACGCCAACGCAACCCACTTATGCCCCTCGCGACCACTCCAACCCAGCGAGCCGGTGACTTTCGTTCTCAGTCAAATCTGAACAAAAAGAGGGTCTTGGTAGTGGACGATGATGCCGTGGTCATCCGGGCACTTTCCATCAAGCTCAAGGCGAACGGTTACGAAGTCCTCACCGCCATGGATGGCGCGGGAGCCGTCAAAGCCGTTCGCACCCAACGCCCCGATCTCATCCTGTTGGACATCACCTTTCCGTCCGACGTCAATACCGTATCGTGGGACGGTTTTCTTATCATGGAATGGTTCAAGCGCCTCGAAGAGGCGGCCGACATTCCCATTATCGTCATCTCCGCCGGGAATAGTGATAAATACAAGAGCCAGGCCAAAGCGGCCGGGGCCGCAGCCTTTTTCCACAAGCCGATTAGTCACGATGAGTTGTTCGCGTATATTCGCCGAAAGCTCAATGCGAAAAACACCCCAGCCACCCACCTATGTCCCACCCGACCGTAACTCTGCCCAGCCAGCCGGTGACGCTGGCGATCAGCCAGATTGACCAGTTGAACCAACAACTCGCCAACCTGCGACACGACATCAATAACCAACTCTCGCTGATACTGGCGGCCGCCGAAGTCATCCGCCGCAAGCCCGAAGCCGCCGAACGCATGGCCGTAACGTTTGAAGAACTGCCGCGCAAAGTCACCGACGCGATGCTGCGGTTTTCCGCCGAGTTTGAAAAGTGCTTCGCCATCAAACGGGCCTGACGAACGTCAGGTTTCTGCTTCCACTCAAAGTTCTCTTTTTCGGGGTGTAACCAGACCTCGTCCCAAACCGTCCATTCCCCCCAGTAAACCGGCGGGGCTAAACCCTGCCTCGGACGAAAAGCATTCCATGAAAAGAGCAACCCAACTTAAAACATGCGCAAGGATGATGACGGTCGCTTTCGCCGCAGCCGGATTGCTCCAAAGCCAACCCCCGCCGGGAAATCGTCCGCAACCAGGCTCCCAGCCCGATCGGGCCCTGCCGATACCGGAATGGGTTTTAACCGGGGAACAACGCCAGCCCGAACCGCGATAGAATGGGTTGGGATGCGATCTCAACATCACCACTCCCAAGAGCGGTGGCTTTTGCCATTGAGCCGGTAGCGCCGTCTGGCATAGTCGCACCCATGGAACGCACCGAGGCGGAGTTGATCGCGGCGGCCGTCAAGGGCGACGCCGCGAGCTTCGAGCCGTTGGTGCAAAAGTATTCACCACGCGTTTTCGCCACCGCCCGGCGTTATGCCCGTTTGGAGCGCGAGGTCGAGGACATCGCGCAGGAAGTTTGGGTCAAAGCCTTTCAAAAACTCGGCAGTTTCCGTGGCGAAGCTCCGTTTGAGCATTGGCTCATGCGGCTGGCCGTGCGGACGTGCTACGATTTTCTCCGCGCCCACCAACGCAATCGCGAGTCCGCCTTCTCAGAACTCTCCGAACCGGAAGATGACTGGCTGGAGCGCTGCGCCGCCGCGCCTGACTCCGTGAACGAACACGCGGACGCGGCGAAGCAACTCGTCGAGCGCGTCCTCGCGCAGATGTCCCCCGCCGGCCGGCTCATCATCACACTTCTGGAAATCGAGGATCGCAGCGTAAAGGAGATCGCTCAACTCACCGGTTGGTCCGGGCCGCTCGTCAAAGTCCGGGCCTTTCGCGCCCGGGCGGAAATGCGCAAAATTCTCGCTCACATCGCCCAGGACAAGTATTTGTAACCCGAAAACATCCGTGACCGTCTGGTTTAATTGTTCATCATGAACTTGAAACCACTGCAACAGAAACTGCTCGCCGCCGCCCGCGCCCATCCGCCGTCGGATCGCGTGCCGTATGCTTTCGAGCAGCGGATCCGCGCTCACCTCGCCGCTTTACCGCCGGTTGACCTCGCCGCGCTTTGGTCCCGGGCGCTTTGGCGGGCCGCCGTCCCGTGTGTCGCTATCACGCTCTTGCTGGCCACCTGGTCATTTGCCCCGTCACCGGTCGCTTCCACGACGGAAGACCTTTCCCAACAGTTCGAGCAAACCCTGCTCGCGCCCGCGGATCAACTGGAGGCAAGCTGGTGAACAGTTGGAAAATTATCTGTGCTACACTGGTCATCTTCGTCGCTGGAATCATTACCGGCGCTTCGCTGATCCGTTTCGCCGAACGGGGACCAAACCCCTGGCGACGGAGCCAGAAGTCGGAGGGGAATATCCCGTCAGCTCCAAACGCCGGCCATCCGAACAGTCCCGCTCTGCCCAACGATTCACGGCCGGCGAATGCCGCCGGCTCCCCGCTCCTCAGTCGGGAATTTGTGCAAGTTATCTCCCGCCAGTTGCACCTCACGTCCGAACAACATGGGCAGATTGATCGGATCATGGCCGATGGTCAGGAACGGATGCGCCAATTGCGCGCCAGCCTCGAGCCGCAAACGCGCAAACAACTGTTGGAAACGCGGGACCAAATTCACGCTCTCCTGACGCCCGCGCAGCGCGAGCAGTTTGAGCAGTTGATGAAGCAGCGAGCCAACCGCCGGAGCGATGGGCCGGGCCAACCGCAACGCGAACATCGTTTGCGCGATCAGCCCAAGCCGATGCCTCCGGGTAGTGAACCGAATGACCCCTCATCGCCCCGTAACCCGGCCCCGCCAACGCCGTGAATCCTGCGCTGCGGCCAAACGGGAATCCTTTACCGGCGATCCTTGGTGAAACCAGTCCGACCGCGTCCAGTTCCAACGACCTCGAGCCTTGGCGCTGGTGTCCACAGTGCGGCCACGAGCTGCACAATGAGAAATGCAAACTTCGCTGCCCGCGCTGTCACTACTTCATGAGTTGCTCGGACTTCGATTGAACTCGTGGGACCAGCTTTCTGCGGGAGCCACAGTTTTTATTTTTCCACTACTCGCCCCACCCGCAAATCATCAAACCAGATCGCCGTCCCCGCAAACGGATTTCCCAGCACGGATGCACGGCCAGCAACTGGCTCTTCTTTTTCGTCGAACACAACGCTCCACTCCTTCGGCTCCGGGCTTCCTTGTGCCCACGCCTTGCCTTCAATCTTCCACTCATCCGCTTTGACTTTGCGAATCTGCAATCGCAACTGCGTCCATATTCCCGACTGCCAGTCAAAAGCCGCACTGGTTTTTACCTCTTGATCCTTGAGCAATTCCAGCGACTTCTTACCCGGTGAGACTTGCAACTTGAAACCCGCCACGCCGCCCAGCCCCACGCCGAAAGCCGGCGTGCGTCGCCCTTTCGCCGTGCCGAGAATTCGCGCCTCTACCGCCACATTTGCGCTTTCAGTCGGACCGAATTGTACCGCAAAACTATCCAGCGGGGTGCCGGGCAGTTCGAGGACCCGGTTGGTGCCAGCGCTCTTCACCACAAAGTCACCCGCCAGCGCCATGAATTCGTCCGGCAGTTTACCGGCTTCCGCTTTCTCAAAATTATTTTCGTAAAGCGCGGTCGGCGGCTTAACCGGTTCGATATTGCCGGCAGCGGCTTTATCCCGGTTCAGATTAGCCGTTATCCATTTTGCCAACGTCGAACTGCCGTGACCATAACCGGCGGGCAGTTCAACGTAATCCTGCGCCTGAATCTCTGGTGGCTCACCCCATTGAGCGGGAAAAGTTTGGGCGGCCTGCGCCCAGAGCAAACTTAGCGATAGGCCAACAGCCGCTATTCCCGCCAAGATTTGAAAATCATTTCCGTGCCGCTGTGTTCTCATTTCGTTCCTCTCATTCATTTCGCAATGCCGCCAGCAAATCCCCGCGCAGGGCCACGCGCGTGGCCGCCCATGACCACAACGCTCCGTTCACGAGCACGGCGGCCAAAGTTAGTGCGAGCGACGCATAAGGCAACGGGGCCGAAACTGAAAACAACGCCGGCGCCACCGCCACCGCCGCCGCAATCATACCCAGCGCCAGTCCGACCACCAGTAAAGTGCCATTCTCGATCAACAACAGTCGTTGCAAGGTCCGTTTGCGGAAGCCCACTGCCATCATCACCGCCAGTTCCCCGCGCCGTTCTAGAACATTTCGCAACACCACAATGCCCAACCCCACGCTGCCGAGCAGCAAGCCAAGCCCACCCAGAACTTGAAACGTTCCCAAATAGGTGTTCTGCACCGCATTGAACTGGTCGAGCCGTTGCGCAGCGGGCGTCAATTCCAACCCCACATCCTGCAACGCCCGTGATAGCGTCGCCGACACCTGCGCCACGGCGTTCGACGGCGCATCCACCAGCAACATTCGATAACCGCTCTCGCCCGGAAACCGCTTCAAAAACTCCGCCTCGTCAATGATGAGTTGCCCCTGCAAGATCGAATTCGCCACCGCACCGACGATGCGCACCTTGAACGGCTGCCCGCGCTCATCCACGTAATCTATCGTATCGCCGACCTTCTTGTGCATCGCCCATTGAATCGAGTTGGCGTCGCCGATGGCGAGGATTTCAATTTCGTTCGTAGCCGCCGACCTGAGGAGGCTCTGATCCCCTTTGGCTTGGGAAGTTTGAGCCTCCTCACGTCGGCTGCTACGGAGTAATTGCCACCCTTCGCCCTTCGTGAAAGCAAATCTCCCTTCCAGATTTTCCGGCTTCACCCCCAGCAACCGCGGCCTTTGGGCAGCGTTCAAATTCAGACAACTTGCCTCGTCGCCTTCCCGGACGCGGAACGGCACGAAGTTCACGCCCGCAAGTTCACGCTCGTTCAAAGCAAAAAACTCCCGGCCCGATTTAGCATTCAAATCCTGCACCACCGGCATCGTCGTTTCACCGATCAGCGCA
>JANYBF010000281.1 GCA_025360895.1 Verrucomicrobiota bacterium | reverse complement strand
GGGTCGCCAGCAGGAACGTGACCTTGTGATCGCATACGAGCGGCCCGATGGTTTTGGCGTCGAGCGGATTCGCATGATACGCCGCGCCGAGGCCGAGTACGGAGGGCAGCATCAGGGTGCCGGTGAAACCCAACGAATGGAAAAACGGCAGCACCCCGAGTACGCGATCATTGCGTTGAAAGGCGAAGACCTGCCCCATCTGCTCGATGTTCGAGCCAAGGTTGTAATGCGAGAGCATGACACCCTTGGGTTCGCCGGTACTACCACTGGAAAAAATCACGGTGGCCAGATCATCCAACGGATCTTCAGCTTCGTAGGAGACGGCGTGCGAAGTCTCATTATTTTTTCCGGGCAGAGAAGTTAGAGACTGCTTACGTCGTCTCCGATAATTACCGAGGGCGCGTTCCAACCAGCCGACAGGTAGCAACCAGGCCATCAGAAACGCCGTGAGTTTTTCCCACGCAGACGGTGGCCTACCCCTGACCCCAGCCGATGGGGAGAGGGACGGGGTGAGAGGTTGACCCGCGGTTGTGCTTGAACCAACCACATCCTCCAAATAAACCACTTCTCCCGGAACTTGAAGTTTAACCTTCTCCAAAAAGGCGCGGGAGGTCAGTACGGTCTTGATTTCGCACTGCTTGACACACGACGCGAGCGCCTCTTCGGAAAGCGTGTAATTCAAATTCACCGGCACTCTTCCGCTTAGCAACGCGGCGAAATTCACCAGTGCGCCCGGCACCGAGGACGGCAACAAAAGCCCCACCATTGTTTGGCCGGCCCAAACGGTTCGCAACCGGCGCGCAAGCAAAACCGTCCGCACTAGCGCACCACTGAAACTGACTTTCGGGGCTTGCGCGCCCACCATCGCCAGGCGGAACGGGACGCGCCGGGCCGTTTTCACGAACGCGCGATGCAATGGCTGCATCCGTTCGCGGCGATCATGCCACGCGGCGGCTTGCAGTTCCTGCACCGCTTGCCGCACCTCGAAGGCCGTCGCACGCGAAGGCATTGGTGTCCCGAAGCTCACCGTGACGGGATGGGGAATGCGATGCGGCAACTTCCAGATGAACCGTTGCTTTTCAAAGCTGAACAGGCTGCCCCATACGCCATCCAGCGCGATGGGCACAATGGGCGCGTCCACATCCTTCATGATGCGTTCCAGTCCGCGCCGGAACGGGAGCAATTGGCCGATGCGAGTGATCTGGCCTTCAGCAAAAATGCATACGACATGGCCCTCCTTGATCGCGTCACTGGCGGTTTGCAGCGACTTGAGGAGGTCGCGGGGTCGTTGTTCGGAGGAGATGGGAATGACCCCCAGCGCCCGGGCAAACAGCTTCACGTACGGCAACTCGTAAAGGCTTTTCAGCATCATGAACTTTACATGCCGGTCCGTCGCGGCGATGAGCAGCAGCGCATCCACGAACGAAACGTGATTGCACACAAACAGCGCGCCGCCCTTGGCGGGGATGTTGTCGCGGCCATTGACCCGCACGCGATAAAGCGAATGCGTCGCGCACCACAGCCCGAACCGCAGGAGCGCATCCGGCAACAGGAACATCGCGTAAATGCCGCCGACCAAAGTCAGCACGCCGCCGACGAGAAAAATGGCCCCGGGCGACAGCGACAACCCTTGTGCCAGGACCCAGTGCGCGGCGGAGGCGAGAAAAATTCCGACAAACGAAAGCAGGTTTGCCGCCGCGAGCGTCGCCCCCCTCGCCGCTGGGTCGGGTCGGTGTTGCAGCAGTGCGCAGATGGGGACGATGAAAAATCCACCCGCAAAGCCTAGCAACGCCAACCGCACGAGCACGGCGTTGACAGATAGACCGGGCACGGCGAGTGAGGCGGAGAAAATCGCCAGCCCAAACGCGCCCAGCGGCACGAGGCCGTATTCGATCTTGCCACCGGAAAGGTAGCCCGCCGCCACGCTGCCGAGACCAATGCCGAGCGCGAGCGCGACATTGAGGAGGCCAATTTTGGTTTCGTCCACATGCAGCACGTCGGCGCCGTAGAAAAATAAATTCAACAACAGCAGCGCGCCGAGGAAATTGAAGTAGGTATTGCCCGTTACCGCGAGGAGAAGCGGCCGGTCGTGGCGCCAGACGCGCATCTGCGCCCACACTTCAGCGACGAAGTTGGCGCGGAATTTTTTCGCCGGATTCGCCGCCGGGACCCGCGTGATGCCCAGGCTCGTCGCCAGACCGGCGAGCGCCAGACCGATGAGGAGGCTGCCGGAAATCCATTGCGCGCCGCGAAAATGCTGCGCCAAGAGCGCGGCGACGACGGTACCCAGGATGATGGCGGTGAACGTGCCAAGTTCCAGGATGCCGTTGCCCCAGGAGAGTTTCTTTTCCGGCAACAACTCCGGCAACAGACCGTATTTGGACGGCCCGAAGAACGCACTGTGAACCCCCATCAACAGCACACAAGCCAGCAGGATTTTGACGTTGCCGCCGATCAAGCCCACCAGCGCCACCGCCATCACGGCGACTTCAAAAATCTTCACGTTCACAGTGATGATGCGCTTGCTGAAACGGTCGGCCAGAAAACCGCCCGCCATGGAAAACAAGATGAACGGCAGCGAGAACAACGCGCCGACGAGTTCGCCGATCTTGTGCTTTTCCGCAACGGACACGTTCATCCCAATGAGCATGAAGATGACGAGATTTTTCAGGACGTTGTCGCTAAACGCGCCTTGGAATTGGGTGACGATGAGAAACCAGAAGCCGCGTTGCCGGCTCGCGCCGGAGGAAGCCCCGGGCCCGACCTCGGACTGACGTTGAATGTCGTTCACGCCGGGCAAGCTATCCGATGCCCACCAAAAGTGTGAATCGAAAAAACTGTGACCGGCATTGAAATTTCCCAGGCGAACGACAGGATTCTGACGGAGACGCGCCCGGGCAAAAGTTGGTGAATCTCAGCCGAGAGCCGCAGAGATCAACCCCGCCGCCATTCGTCCCGCCATCTGGTGACCGGTAAGAACGGGCGGGGCGGACGGCGGTCAAACCAACTCCAACTGGTCGGCAGCAATTTTTACCGCCGCCGCCTGGTTGATGAAATCCAGCCGCAACAGCACCGTGCTCATCCCGTGGCGCTTTTCCACCCAACCTTCCACTCCCTGCAACGGCCCGCTCCGAATTTTCACGCGCGTGCCCTCACCGATGCTCGGCGCCAGGCGTACTTCCAACTTCGAGTCCAGCGCCGCGAGGATTTCCTGCAACTGCCGGGCGAACGTCTCCTGATCGAAAACGTCCAGCAGATTGGCGACGTTGTCGTTTTGCCGGACGTTCGAAAAATGTTCCAGCTGGAGTTGCAGGAAAACGTAGCCGGGGAACAGTGGTTTGCGGAACACCACGGTCTTGCCGCGATACTTATGGGCCGAGTCGTAGCACGGCAGCGTGACGGCCAAGCCGTGCCGCGTGCAATACTCGACCAGTTTTTTTTCCCGGCGCGGCCGGGTGTGGGCCACCACCCAAAGTAATTCTGACACGCGCCGGAGAATTCAGTAGCCGCGCCGCGAAGTCAATCGGAAGCCGGGGCGGGAGTATTAATTCAGGGCCGCCGAACCGGTCGTCCCACCTTCCGACTGGACACGAACTTACGGCCAGAATAGGTTTCAACCACGAACTGGAAACACTGTCAGGCCAGCGGCCAGTTTTAACTTGCCCAAGGCGACGCCGTTTTTAATTCAAATTCCTGGAAGATCACTAAACCAATACGTATTCCCTGCGCTGGCAAGAGGCAAACATTGGAGCAATGAAACATGATTAACCTGCCCCACCTTGAACGACAAACACTGAAAACCGACCCGTACGAATGGGCTTTTGTAGACGGGTTGTTCACGCCGACGGATGCTACGGCGTTGGCGACCACCTATCCGCGAGATAATTTCAAGACCCTCGCGGGTTACGACGGCGAAAAAGGCTACGAATACGAAGGGCGATCGCTGATCGGCATGGGCGCCAAGACCGCATCGCACGATGCGGGGCTAAGCCCGGCATGGCGGCAACTGGCCGCTGATTTACTCTCGCCAGCTTATCGCGCCGCGATGACAAAATTAACCGGACGCGACCTCAACAATGCACCCGTCGAGGTCAACGTCTTTCACTATACGCCAGGGTCCTGGCTCGGCCCGCATCTCGATTTGAAAACCAAGATCGTCACGCACGTCCTTTATTTCAACCAAAGGTGGAACCTCGCCGACGGCGGCTGTCTGGCCATCCTGCGTTCCTCAAAAATGACCGATGCGACCGACAAGATTTCACCTATCGTCGGTAATTCCTCCGTCCTCGTGCGCTCGGAGAAATCGTGGCATGCGGTCGAGCGCGTCGCGGATGGCTGCCACCGCTCACGCCGTAGTGTGACCGTGACCTTCTACCACCCCAGCTCGCCCAGCACCATGTGGCCACCCGGCGACTCCACGCCGCTCCATAGCTACGACGGGAAAAAGGATGATTGAACTGCAAACCGAGGCCGGGCCCAAAAGGCTTGCCGGGCCAGAAGGCCTGCCCCATGACCACGCCGCTCATCAACGCCAAATCCATCCTGCGCGAGGAGATTCACGCCCGGTTGCATAACATTCCGGTGGCGATGCGCGGCGCGGCCGCCGTGCCGGTGTGCGCGCGATTGCGGCAACAGCAAGTTTGGTCGGCCGCCAAGTCGGTTCTCTTTTTTGCCCCGCTACCGGACGAGCCGGACATCTGGCCGCTACTGAGCGAAGCCCTTGCCGCCGGCAAAACGGTGGCGTTGCCGGCCTTTGTTCCGGGTACGAACTGTTACGCGGCCCGTCAAATTCTTGATCCCGCGCGCGATCTCATTGCCGGCCAGTTTGGCATCCGGGAGCCGGGAGCCTCCTGCGCGGAAGTCCCGTTAAACCGGCTGGACTTGGTGCTCGTGCCGGGTATAGCTTTCGACGCTCGCGGCGGGCGGCTCGGTCGGGGCCAAGGGTATTATGACC
>JANYBF010000161.1 GCA_025360895.1 Verrucomicrobiota bacterium | reverse complement strand
CCACCGCGAAGCAGTTCAAGGATTTCCGAAAAATGTTCGACACGTCCGCCGCAAGCTTTGACGCCGTCCTCGTGGCCACCCCGGACCACTGCCATGCGGTGGCGGCCATGGCGGCGATCAAGCACGGCAAACACGTCTATTGTGAGAAACCGCTCGCGCATTCGGTGGGCGAAGTACGGGCTTTGATGAAGGCGGCCAGCGAATCCAAAGTGGTGACTCAACTGGGCAATCAAGGTCATTCGTTTGGCTCCATCCGCGATTTCGTCGAATGGGTTCAAGCCGGCGCCATCGGCCAGGTGCATACGATTTACGCCGGCTCCGATGCGGTGAATTCGGGCGTGGACCAACTGCCGCACCTCAAGGAGCAACACACCGTCCCGCCCACCCTGGACTGGGACTTGTGGCTCGGGCCCGCCAAGTTCCGTCCGTATCATCCGGCTTACCTGCCGGGCGCCTGGCGCGGGTGGACACCGTTCGGCAACGGTACGATCGGTGACTGGATGTGCCATGTGGTGGACCCCGTCTTCTGGGCGCTGGACCTGGGGCTGCCGAAAACCATCGTCGCCAAAGTCAAAAACTATAACCCGAGAACGCAAGGTGATGCATTTCCGAAGGGGGACATCGTCACCTTCGAGTTTGCGGCCAAGGGCAATCGCGGGCCGATCACCCTGCATTGGCATGACGGAACGGAAAGGGTTCCGCGTCCGGAGGAGTTCGACGCCGACGACAAAGACATCGGCGCGGGCGCCGTGGTGGTCGGAGACAAGGGCAAAATCGCGTACGGCTCGCATGGGGCCGGTCAATTGCGCCTGCTGCCCGCCAAGCGGATGGATGAATATGTCCGTCCGGCAAAAACCATTCCGCGGGTCCGCGAACACTATACGGATTTTATTGACGCCATTCGCAATGGCCGGAAGGCAGGCGCGGATTTCTCCTACGGCGGGCCGCTGACGGAAATCGCGATGCTGGGTGTGATTGCGATCAAGCTGGCCGGCACCAAGCTGGAGTGGAACGCGGACAAGATGCAATTCACCAACAACGCCGAGGCCAATGCGTTGGTGAACCCACCCGCCCGTGCCGGTTGGACGCTCTAAGCCGGAATGAATCAGCGCGCGAAGTGTGAAACAGTAAACGGATCTGGAGCGTGAACGATCGATCTAACACCCTGCCAAAAATGAAATTATCTCCGTTGAACAAAAAGGGGTTTACCCTCATTGAACTGCTCGTGGTGATCGCAACTATTGCCATTCTTGCGGCGATGCTGCTGCCGGCGCTAAGTGGCGCTAAAACCAGGGCACAGACGGTTGGTTGCATCAACAACATCCGGCAACTGGCGCTGGCCTGGAGTCTCTACCCGGACGAGAATGGCGAGTGGTTGGTCAACAACCATGGCATTGATGAAACTCGAACTGAGCGGCAGAACTGGGTGAACAATGTCATGGATTGGGGAACGGCGGAGGAAAACACCAATGTCGCCTACCTGATCAGCGGCAAGCTCACGCCCCTGCTCGCCCTCAACACGGCAGTTTACAAATGCCCGTCCGATCGCGCGCTGGCTCAGAATGGACCGCGCACCCGCAGTTATTCCATGAATTCTTTGGTCGGCAATCCGGGCGTATTGACCAACAAGTTCAATCCGACGTACGCGCAGTTTTTCAAGCTGACGGAAATCAAAGCGCCTTCCGGTACATTTGTTTTTCTGGATGAACATCCCGACACCCTCAACGACGGTTTTTTCATGAACCGGCTCGGCGAGGACAAGTGGGGTAATCTACCCGCCTCCCACCACAACGGCGCGGCGAACCTGTCATTCGCGGACGGGCACATTGAAACGCATCGTTGGGTGATTGCCGACACGATTCGCCCGGCAGTTAAAGGCGGGGCGGGCGGTGGCTTTGCGGCGGTGCCGCCCACGGATTACTACTGGCTGCGGGAACGTTCAAGCTTCCGGCTCAACTAATCCCGAACTTTCACAAACTTCTCAACCACCGACGTAAGTTGATGGACTTTTTGCGCCGCCAGCCCAGCCGCCGCCGCACTTCGGCGGCTACCCTGGTTGGCGTTTCGTGCCCGGTAGCTTTGAAAAACTGATCCTCAGTTAGTGAGGCGCACGCGGTAGAAGCGAATTCCATTCGCTGGCACGATGTTGGTTGCCGTGGCGGTCGGCCCCACCGCAGTAATAACGCTGCCCAACGCCGTCCAACTGACTGCCGCATTGGTGGCGGTTTCCAACTGATAACTTCGACCGGGCAGCGCGCTCCAATTCACCATCTGCTGGTTGGCTGGCCCAAACACGATGCCCGTCAACTGGATCGGCGATCCAACTACAATCGTGAAGGACTGAGTGTCGTTGAGCGCGGGCGTGCCATTGTCGGTCACACGCAGCGTCAAGATATTGGTTGCCAAAGCCGACGGCGTCCATTGAAACAGACCGGTAGCCGCATTCACGACCGCACCCGCTGGCGCTCCCGGATCGAGACTGAAGCTAAGCGAATTCACCGGCGCATCCGGATCGGTGGCGGAGACGTTAAATTGGATCGCGGCACCGACATGATTGGTGACACTCGGGATGAAGCCGAGCACCGGTGGTAAGTTCACTTCGCTTACGGACACGGACAGCGGTTGCGTGGCGCTCAACGGCGGTTCGCCATTATACGTCACGCGGACTGTCACCGGAAAACTCCCGGGTCCTTGCGCCTCGGTCGGCGTCCAACTGATCTGGCCGGAGTTGGCGTTGATGGTCATGCCGGGAGGGTACCCAGCATCAAGCGAGTAAGTCAGGGTTTGGGCGGGGACATCGGTGTCACTGCCAGCGGCGATCACGCTCAACGAACTGCCTTCGCTAACAACCCGGCTCCCCAAGGTGCCCAGGGTCGGCGCCGTGTTCGCTATGTTCACCTGCACGGTGAAAGCACGCGTGTGACTCAACGGCGGTCCCCCATTGTCCGTGACACGTAAGGTGATCGAGTAGTTACCCGGCGCCTGCGCAGTGATCGGAATCCAAGTGAAGACGCCATTGGTGGGATTTACTCCCGCGCCGGCCGGGGCGCCGGGGTCAAGGGAGAAACTGAGCGTCTGGGGCGGGAAGTTGGAGTCGGTGGCCGTGGCTGTGAAAGTCAGCAGACTTCCGGCGGCAATCACTTTATTGGCGATGGCGGCGAGCGTCGGCGGGCTGTTGCTCTGGGTCAGCAGATTGGCGCTGCGCGGGCTGGGCTGGGTGAGGGTGCGGATCGTGGCCGACCCGTCCGGGAAGCGACCTTCCACTGTATCAGTCGTCTGGGCGCCGAAAGTGACGGCGTCAATCAGCACGCCGCCCGCCCCGTAAAGACCGATGGCTTCCCCGCCCTTGCTCAGAGAAAAATCAGCGTGAAGATCGCCGCCGGGGAGATTCTGCCCGGGTTCGCTATCAGCCCAGACGAGCAGAAAGCCGTGGGCCGGAATCGCGGTGCCCGAAGGGATCAGCCATTTCGTCGTATTCGTGAGTGTATCGGTGAGGTAATAGCCGCCCAAATCCACCGTCTGATCGCCGGGATTGTAGAGCTCGAACCAGTCTTCGAACTGGCCATCTGCCGGGTCCGCCAGCGTGCCAGCATTGTCGGCGAGCCATTCGTTGATGGAGACGTTCAGCGGAGCGGCCAGCGGATTGTTGGTCGCACCCGGAGTGATGAGGGTGAACTCCTGCCGACCACTGACGTTGCCGTCCGGGTAGTCACCGTAAGAGCGACCCGCGCTGGGGATATTGTAATTCAAGTAGTCCATTACCTGGATGCCGAAGGCATTGGACCAGACAAGGGCCACGGTGCCAGAGTTGGGGGAGAGCCGGAAACTGGTGTGCAACTCACTATTGATGGATTCGCCGGGTTCGCCATCGAGCCACACCACCAGACTTTGGCGGTTGGTTAACGTAACGGCGGCCGGAAACGGCCACTTCATCAAATTAGTGTAAGTGTCGGTGAGGTAGAATCCACCCAAGCTGAAGGCATTGGTGTTCGCGGAGTAGAGTTCCACCCACGGATCGCGGTCACCGAAGCGATCGGCGAGGCCGTTGACGTTGTTGGGCAGAACCTCGTTGAGCCAAACGGCCGGAAACGTCGGCAGGGAGCTGCGCCTGGAATTTGGCGCCCCGGGCGTATATTTGGCGATGACGGACGACGGCTCGGCAATCAATTCGCAACCGAAGACGATATCGCTGCTGTTGGTGGTCGCCTGGTGGACTTCGACGGCGAGCACATTATCGCCCGCGACCAGGCTGCCGGCGGGAATGGTGAACGGGCCGTCCCACGCGGCGTCGCCGACCAGATTAGTTGCCAGGGTGCTGTAACTTATCGCCCCCCCATCCATCCCCGGGCGGAGTACCTCCACCCCGTTGAGGTAAAACACCGCACCATCGTCAATCACCGTACGCAGTTTCAGGCCCACGGCACCGGGTTGCCCGCTGAAATTAAAATGCGTCCGGAAGTAATAGGTCGTGCGACCAATCGTGAGCGGAGTGTTTTTCGGTTCGGACAACGCGGCGTCCTCGACGTAAAACAGGGCCCGGTTGCTGGGCCAGGCGGTGTCGCTATAACCGAAGGCCATCCAGTTCACGCCATCCAGATTTGCGGTCTGTTCATAACGCGAGTCGTTGGTGATGGTCAGCAAGGTGATCGGCGCGTTGGTCGGCCCGACGGACCCGGCGGGCGCCGCGGCCCAGTTGGCGATCCGGTTATTGTCCTGGGCGGGGTCAATCAACTGCAACGAAGAGCCTGCGCCATCCGCCGATGACGGCCAAGGCAGTTCGTCATCGTAAGTGACCCGGTCAATGATCTGATCCGCGGCCGGTGTCGCGCCGGGGCGCACGAGCTTTAACGTCTCGCCGCCGTTGTCCAACTGACCGGCATATTCACCGGACACCGGGATGCTGCTGCCGTAGGTGGCCGCGAAGACGGTCCGGTCCGCCGCAACCACCACGAACCCGCCCGGTTCGATGACCGTGCCGGCCGGTAGAACGCAGTCGGCACCTTCAATCCGCCAGTTGGAGAGATCAAACGCATTGGCAACCGAGGTGTTGTGCAACTCAATGAAGCCCGCATCCGGCACCAGCGAATGGTACATAATCTCATTGATGACGAGTTTGTCCTCGGGGAGTTCGACCGTGCCCGTGTAGCGGATGGTGACGGTCGTAGTGGCGCCCGCCACCGGTTGCCCGCGCTGATCCATTCCCGCAACAATCAGGGTGTTCGTACCGCCAGCCAGTGCGTAACGCAGCGTCCAAGAGTTGACCCCGGTCCAGGTCACGGCTGCGGGGATCCCGTTCACCGTGATCGTCTTGACCTTGATGGGCGCGGTGCCGCTGAGTGTGACCAGATTGCGATTGGTGGTGTAGTCGGTTGCGCCGCTCACGCCAAAACCGGCATTCACGGTCGCAAGTTCACCGAGGATATAACTACGCCGTTGCGCCACATAGTCCTTGATGCCTTGCGGCGAGTCCGGGCCAACGCCGTTGGCGAGGAGCCCGTTGTATTTGGGGTCAAGGTGAGCCGCCAGGGTGGCAGCTTGCAGCGGTCCGTTGACCGCATCCTCCATCGCCCGCCAGTAAGCGCGCTGGAATTCGGGGAACGCGCGAAAACGGTCGAGGAGCGGTTCGTTGCTCCCGAAGAGAGAATCCGTAGGGGAATTGCCGCCCATGTTCAGGACGAAATCAATGTCCCACGGCAGCAGGACCCAGCCGCTGTCCTCCGGCTTGTAGGCATACATATTCTTGCCGCGCGAGTAGCCGTAACTGTCCCAGTTGCCAACAATGCGCTCGGCAGCCAGCACGCGCATGAAACGATCCACGTCCACGAGATCGGCCACCCGGGCACGATACGGCTCCGGCTGCGGGGCATTCATGGCATCCACCAGCGTGAAGAGATTGGTGAAGTCATTGGCCGACTCACGCACGGCCCGGGGCCGCCAGTTCCAACGGTAGCGGGCGGTTTTTTTGGCCGCACCGGCCGTGGTGAAATCCTCCAAGGTCGCATCCACGTTGCCCAGCTTGCCGTCGCCGCTGTCATTAAACTCGAACCAATCTTCGATCTTGTGCAGACTCCCCTTGTCATCATCCGGGAAGAACTGAGTCACCACCTCGCCGCTGGGTTGCTGCGAGTCTTCATAGACATTGCCGCGCTGCTGACCATTGAAGAAAACGCGCACATAACGGCGATGCAGGTACGGCGCGCCCAGCTTGCGCCCCAGCCAGAAGGCCGTCTGCTCGGCCTGGTAGGTGGGATCGCTGTTCAAATTGCCAATGGTCGCCAGCACGAAATCCTCGACGCCCAGTAGCTTGTCATCCTTGGGCAGATTCACTTCGTAATCACAGATGTTTCCTTCCGGTGAATTGTAACCCGGCGTGTGCCAGGGGCTGCCGCTGTAGATTGTGCTGACGTTGTAAATCACGCGGAAGTCACCGCAGACAAACGTGCCATCCAGCGGGCTATTGCTATTTTTTTCGCGCGTGGCCCAGCGCGTGACATTCGTCTGGGTGACCCAGAGCCGATACGCCCCGAACGAACCCGCCGGAACCGTTTCGCCAAAGACCACCAGGCATTCGCGAGTCGGAGCGTCCGCCGGAAAGCGACTCGTGGCCCGCGGCGAACCGTTGTCCACCGCTTCCAGGTAATAAGCGAGCCGCGCACCCGTCGCCAGGCCCGGCACCGACGCGCTGTAGAGGCCCGCCCCACGATAGCTCATCAGCACCCCGGTGTAATTGGCTCCGGGGTCGGCCCGGTAGCGTAACACCAGCGAGGCCGGCCGTCAGGATCCGCGACGCGCGCGGTGACGACGATCGCCTGCCCCGCCGCTGGCAGGACGGGCATGTGGGTAACTTCGGTGATGGCGGGTGCGGCGTTCGTGACGAAGCGGCTGTTGCGGGCGCCCGGCGTGCCGAGATTGCGCGTGGCAATCGTGGGGCCGGCGGCTTCGAGCCAGTTGCCGTGGAGGCGGAGGAGGAGATCCGGATTACCCTTCAGCCATTTCACCTTGGCGCGCAGAGTGGCCGTCGTGCCCGCGTTGAGGCTCTGCGAGAGGACGACGCGAATGCGGTTGGCCCCCGTGTCGCCGCGGTCGCTGGCGACGACATGCAGCGAGCGGCTGCTGCTGAACCCGGCGTTGGTCTCCGCATAGGAAGCTTCATGAGTGCCTTGGAAAAACCAACCGGCGACGCCGCTTTCAAAAGTCCCATTCGGCAGCACGTTGCTGCCACCTTCCGGAATGACTTCCACATTGTCCACCAGACACTCGCCCGCGCCAAGCAGCATCAGTTGCAACTGATCGGCGCCGGCCATGGCGCCATTGTCGAGCAACCCCGTGAATTCAACCGTCGTCCAGCCGCTCTTGGCGGTTTCGTCGCTATCCGCCCAATTCGCTGCCAGCCGGGCGTCGGCGTGGGCATCCACGCGCTCCAGGCTGCTGCCGCCGCCGTCCGCCCAAACGCCCCAACGCCCACCGCCGCCATACGAAACACTGTCCACCGCGATGTGAATTTTGTTGGTGACGAGTTGGCCGAGTAAATTGGTGGCCACCAGATCATCCGGCGTCTGAAGCGTAATCGTGTCGCCACCATTACCGAGTTTCCCGGAGAAATCGCCCAAAGTCAGCGCCGGCGACAGCCCAGGGTGCGCGGCGAGGAGATTGGTCCGATCCGCCGCGATCACCAGATAACCGCCAGCACCAAGGATCGTCCCGGTCGGAAAATTGAAACTGATCCCACCGCGCAATCGCCATTTACCAAGGTCCACCGCATTGGTGCCGCGGTTGAACAATTCGACAAATTCGGTTCTTCGCTGATTTCGGTGGAGCCTCAGAACTGAGGGAAACGGAGTTTGCCAGCCACGAAATAAAGCATGGTGATCATGTGAACGGTTGAGCGGTAGC
>JANYBF010000140.1 GCA_025360895.1 Verrucomicrobiota bacterium | reverse complement strand
GCCAACACTTCCCGTTGGGGGCCGATGATCTGGCGCAGATGCAGCACTTCCTTTTTGACCTGGAGAATCTGATTAAGCGTCTTGTGCGTGGGACATTGCAACGCCTCCTGTTCCAGTTCCGCTATTTCCATGGACAATTCCTCCAACGCCGGCTTGTAGTTTTCTACAATCGCATCCAGCAGGTTGTGCGCGACGCGGTCCGGGGCGCGGGCGATGTGGATCGTGCCTTTGCAAGCGCGCTCCTCGGTCATCGCCACACTGCGCAAGGGCACCGAGTGGTACGTGACGAGAAAGTTCTTGCCGAGAAAGAAATTTAATTCGCTCGTGCCAAAGACGCCATCCTTGCGGCTGTAATCCACCGCGTGAATCACCATGAACAGGTACGGCGCGAATTTGTCCTCCTCCTTTGGCAGGTATTCCTCAACTTTTGGCGACGGACTCACCCCGACACAATCCTCAACGGAAAGCGGGTGAAAATGGAACAAATCTTCCAAGATGAATTTGGTTTCCTCCGGCGTGGGTTTTTCGAGATCAATCCAGAGAAAAAGATTCGTGTCGCTCAACAACGTTGGCATCAGGAACATCTCGATGTCCCGCGTGTGCAGGCGACCTTGCGTGGTGAATGCGAGTGACCGGATCATGAGCTTTGGTGGTTGTCCCGCCGGGACAGCTTGGCACGAATTTTAAGAAGTCGTCGGTGGGACGCAACCTCAAATTGAGCAGAATCGGCACAGGCGTTGCACTTTGAGACCAGATCGGCCAACACTGTCATTTCGTCAAGTTGGGCTGATCTGAAGGTTGGGTTCTGGCTGGGCTAGGGATAGGCCAATCGGAAGCATCGCTGGTCATCCGATATTGGCGTGGTGTAAGGACTGGTGGCTCCGGGAATGTTGGTATAGGTACCAATCATCGTGGGCGCGGCCTGGAGGCTAAAAGCTGCATTAGTCCACGTCAGGGTAACATCCGTCCCGACCGGTTGAATATTGAGCGGGATGGGGGTGGGCGCACCAAGGGCGGCGGCGAAGGTGGTGGCGATCACCAGATTGTCCACAAACATGATGCCTTCACTGCCTGTCTGCCGGAAGGCATAAGCGGTGATATTGAAGTTGTTGGTGACGGCATCGCCGGCGGTAATGCTGGGGTCGTTCTCCGAAGTTGGGTTGATCCAGAGGGTCGAAAGTCCGTTGGCGACGACAAGTTTAGTAATGACGGTGTAGTTCGTGCCTAACTCCAAGTCTTGCGGAAATTGCGCGGTTGCCGCAGTGGAGGTGTTGGCGTTGCCAATGCCGAGGCGGTATTGATTGGTATTCGCCACATTCGCAATGGAAGTCCAAACCCGGGCGCGAAAGTCAGTGCTGGCGGGTCCTTTGAAGATGGCGAAATAATTTCCGTTAACCGTGGGCAAAGTGGTGAACCGAACTTGAAAGCGGCTATAAAGCACGGCGGCACTGTTGGTCTCGTACGGTTGGCCCATGAGCAGTGCATTCACATCTTCATCGAAGGAACGCGAGACGCGGAGTTCCCCGTTGGTAACGCTGGCTTCATCCGGCGGTCCGCTATGATTGCGCCAGAGACCGTAGGAACTAGAAGTTACGGCGCCGTTGGCGTAGTCGAAGTGATCGTTGAACACCACGTCACTGCCGGGAACAACCAGCAACGGGAAGACCGAATTCGTGGTGAAGTTGCCTTCGGTGGCCGAGATCGAAACCAGCGCCACCCCGTTGGCGCCCGCCGCCGGCGTCATGGTGGCCGTGGCCGCGTTGCCGGTGGTCGTGGCGGAGATATTAGAATCAGGGAGTACGGATTGATTGCTTGAAACTCCCGTCGCCGAATTGATCGGTGACTGATTTTCTATGAAGTTAACCTCAACACTCACGGGCACGCCGGCCAGGGTATTCGTTGGTGAAACGGCGGTCATGATGAAACCGTTCACGGTCAGGACGGCCACCTTACTGGTCGCAGAGTTGGAGACATTGGTGACGATGACTTGATAATCGCCCGCATCCGCGTGGAAGACGGGATTGATGGTCAAAGTGTCGCCGGTAGCCCCGGA
>JANYBF010000122.1 GCA_025360895.1 Verrucomicrobiota bacterium | reverse complement strand
ATGGTGCCGGTGTTAAAAAAATTGACCGCGTCAACCTGCGGCGCAAACGTCAGCGTCCCCGTATTGGTCCAGTTGGCCACGGTCGCCTCACCCACGAAGGGCGCCAAGAGGGACAAACTCATCAAACCAGAAAGTAAAATTCGCTTCATAATTCCTGTCCTAGTGATTTCCACTAATTTCCGCCAAAAATCTGCTGTTCCAGTTCATAGATGGAACTCCCCGTGGGATAAACAATCGGCGCATTGGTGGTGGCGTCGAAAGAGCCCCAAACAAAACTACTGTTTCCGGTTTCCTCCGTCAGAGAAGATTGGCCATTTAAGGGGCCAGCGTTGCGGATATAGGGACCAACCTTGCTGAGTGAAATGACGACTTGCCCGTTAATCTGTCCTGGCCCCGCATTTACCCCCTGGCCATTGATGCCATTATTATTGACCCAGATAGGCGCAACGGTCCCGGTGCGACGCATGATCAGAGGAATACCGTTAGCATTCACACCCAAGTCTTCGGCCATGATAAGGATGTCCGGCTGGGTCAGGATTCGCTGGGCACTCTGGGTGATCGCGGTGGAGTTGGAGACGTACGTATCCTGGTATTGATTGGTTATCGTGATGAAGTTGCCCACCATTGAATCGTACTGGCCCTGCACAAAGGTGAGATGATTCACGCCGGGACGAAGGGCCGTGTCCACGACCGCGTTGCGATTGGTGGCGTTCGGGTCGTACGGTAAATAAGGTGACCCGACACTGGAGCCGGTCGTGCCGGGAATCAAATTCTCAATGTTGTAATTGTTCGGACGATACAGGTAGCGCAAACCGCCTACATCGTCGCGCGTGAGACCGACAAAAAATTGACCGAAGCCTAACCCTAAACCGAGGAGATCGTCGATCGAAGAAGCCACCGCCGTCGGACCAACTGCCAGCGGATCGACGGGGATTTCAATCGCATCGTAAAACGGGTCAATGGTAATGGGCAGAATGGTATAAGTGTATAAAACACCATTGACGTAGCTGGAAGGGGCCAAAGTGGCGGGATCGAAGTTCCGCCGGATCACCGTGTAGAGCGGGAGGTTGTTGATGACGACCCGGGAGCGCAGCGTCCAGACATAACGATCGGGACTGGCGAGGCCCACTTCTTCCATGAGCGTACCCAAAACGTAAGATTTTAGATCCAGCAAGGCCAAAGCGCTGGCCTGGTAGTTATCCCGGCGGGTGTCGGTGGAAAATTCCAGCAAGTTCGAACTCGTCTGGGAAAAGGCCGGCAGATTGTTCAGCAGGGCGAACGCCTTGTTGACCGCCGTCACCCCGTCTTGTCCAAAGTAGTTCAAAAAGGATTCGTCGAAGCCGTAGGTAATCGTTTTGACGTTCCAACGGTACTCTTCCCCGAGGTTCATGGGCCCGCCGATATCACCGCCCACCGGATTGTAACCGATGTCGGGCGTTTGCCAGGCTTCATAGGGCCCGAGCATGGAAAAGGCCGGCGCGGAATGAACGGCTCCGGCAACCAAAAGAGCCACCACTGTTTGTTGCAAATGTCGCAGCATAAAATTTATTGCGGACGGATGACGCGGTAAAAGGCGCGGCCGCTGACAGGACTGACGGCAAGGGAATCACTGTAGCCGACTGCGGTTCGTTCCGGGCCAAAATCAGTCCAAGTCAGATTGTCAGCGGAAGATTGCACCCGGTAAACCAAGCCGGGCTGGGTGTTCCAAGTCAGGGTCAAGTGCGTCGGCGTGGCGACCATTTCCAAGCGGATCAGATCGTACGACCGCGCGAACAAGTCGAAGCTCGTGCCGGCGACAAACGACGACCAAAGCACGAGAAAGCGATTGAGGCCATCCGACGCGATGGTGGGATGGATCTGCCGACTGGCCGTCGTGGTATTGACCCGGAACTCCACCCCGGCCAGATCACCGTTGTTCATGAGGAACTGCCCAAAAACGCCCTCGCGCGAGGTGTCCTGACCCAGACTGTTCCAGACCGCCAGATAGTTCTTGCCAAAGGCGCTCAGCTTGGGCGCGTACTGGTCGCCATGGGTTTCGGTGTTCAGACAAATCGCTTGACTGGTTGCGACCCCATTCGCGCCGAACAGCCGGGCATAAGCATCCCAACCTTTTTGCGACCGGGTGGAAACCGGGAGACCGCTCGTCGGACTGTCGATCGTCCGCACCTGGCCGTCACGCTGACTCCAAGCCACCGCAAAACCACCCTGCGGGGAAGCCGCCACCGAAGGGTTGGCACAGAGGTTTGTCAGGCTGCTATTGACTGGAAACTCGTTGCCCACGGCGTTGCCGGACGAATTGAAAGTGCGCGCGTAAACGTCCACCGTCGAGGTGCCACGTTGTAATTCGGAAACCCAAGCGACGACGAAATCACCCCCGCTCAGCGCGGCGACAACCGGGGTCCGCTGGTTCTTTGCCGTCCATTGATTGATTTGAAATTCACCTCCCAATTTCACGCCCGTCGCAGAAAGCCGTTGTCCAAAAATCCCCTGCAAGCTTCCGTCCTGCAGATCACTGGCCCAAACCACCACCACACTGCCGTCGGCCAGCGTCGCCACGCCCGGACTGACCTGGAAGTTGTTGGTATAGGTATTGACTAGGATGTCACTCGTCAGGAACGAACCATTGGCGGCACAAAAGCGGGCGTAAATCTTTTGAAAACCAAAACGACCACCTTGCCAGACAATCACCGCCCCGTCGCCATTCAGCAAGGCTACCTGGGGTTTTTCCTGATCCCCGGTGTTCGCAGCATTCGCCACCGAACTGACCAGAAACTGCGACTGAGAGCGGGAAAAGTTCTGGTTCAGCCGTTGCGCCCGGATTCTTAGCCCATTGGGGTTGGGTGAATTGTCCTGCCAAACCAGATAGCCACCGGTGGCATTCACGGCCGTCTGCGGGGCCGTTTGATCACCGGCCAGCGCGCCCGCAATCACGTAATCATCCCCGCCCGGCGAAAAGGCATTCTGCCCATCGGCGAGCAATGGCATCGCTAGCAGGCAGGCAAGCCCGGCGGTTCTTCGCATAGCACACAACAGTGGTGACATAAAATTACTCTTTATCATTAACAATGGTGCGGACTCTTGTCCACGCCGGGAAGCGAAGCGGCCCAAGTCGTCCAACCGCACTTGCTCGCACGACCGCACTTCGCCCGCATTGAAAGTCTTTCGTTCACTTTTCGTTCTAAAGCAAATTTTTCTGTCGAGGCTCGCTCCCCGCACCATCACTGACCAAACGCGCCCGCGCATCGCCGCCGCCCGCCTCGAGTTCCGCACGCATGGAGCGAAAGCCCCATTCGCTAAATAATTCCGCCAACTGAGCGACGTTCCCCGGTTGTTCCGCCAACGCCGCCGGCGAAAACTCACAAACCAGATCATCCTGCAATCGCACCAACTCCTGGTTGCGCCGCACATCCGAACCCGCCGCGTGCAACTTAGCGCGGATACGCACCGACTTTACTTCATCCAACCGCCGATACAATTCTGCCACCGATCCAAACTGGCGTAACAGTTCCGCTGCTGTCTTCGGCCCCACGCCGGGTACTCCTGGAATGTTGTCCACACTGTCACCAACCAAACTCAGCCAGTCGACAATTTGTTCTGGCTCAACCCCCGCCTTGGCATGCACCTGCGCCGCAGTCCAAATCGCTTCCGACTTATCGTTCGGATTCAGCAACCCGACGCTTGGCGCGACGAGTTGCATAAAATCTTTGTCGGCGCTGGCAACCACCACTTCCCAGCCCACCCGTCGGGCCGCGCGCGTCACACACGCGATGTAATCATCCGCTTCGATCCCGTCACCACAAAACGTCGCGACATTCGCGGCCGTGAGATAACGCCCGATCTGATCTAACTGCGGCCCCAAATCCGCCGGCATCTCCGGCCGTTGCGCCTTGTACCTCGGCAATGCCACCTGTCGTTCCGCACTCAACCCGCCGTCCCAAACCACGATCGAATGCGTCGGCTTTACCGTCGCCCGCATCTTTGCGAACATCTTGATGAACCCGTAAATCGCATTCGTCGGTTGTCCCACCGGCGAACTTAAACTGCGGATTGCATAAAACGCCCGATACGCATAAGCGTGCCCGTCAACGATCAGGATGCGCGCCATTTATTGCATCTTCATCGGCGGCCCATATCATTTGAATGCGCCCCCGGTCTGCGAAGGAATGGGGGCGCGGCCAGCTTGTTGACTAAATGGCAATTCATCCTCCGTGTGCGCCCGATTGCCAGCCGGATCAATAATCGTCGGCGTCACAAAAATGACGAGATTCTTCCTTTTATTCACGGACGACTCGCTTTGAAAAAGCCTTCCAACCAGCGGCAGTGTGCCCAAAATCGGCACCATGTCCTTGTGCTTTTCGATTTCCGAGATGATCAACCCGCCCAAGACCACGGTTTGCCCATCCCAGACGATGCAACTTGTCGTGACCTGACGCAGCCGGAAACTCGGCAATGGTAAAACCGACGTAACGTCTTGGCCGCTCCCGGTAACGGACTTCGGCACAAAGATCGCGGCGGTGGCAAAGTCATAACCCGCAAATTCACTCACCGTCGGAATAATCGTCATCTGAATTGTGCAACCATCGGACGAAACATAGGGCACCACATCAATTGTCGGGCCGAACGGCAGGAGTTGGGTGATCGGGGTGACAAATACCGCCTGATTTGGATTCACCGTCGTACCGCTACCGGTACCACCCGCCTGGCCGGATTGGCTCGCATTCTGACTGATACCGGTGACAATCGTCCGCATTTCAATGGTTAAAATCTGGCACTGCCGACCGCTAACGGTCGTAACATCCCCTTCACTTAAGAGGTCAACCCCAGTACGTTGGTCAATCGCCTTGATGACGACGCGAAACTGAGGATCCGTCAGAATACCAGTGAAGGTCGCAATTGCCGGCGCATTTACCGCATTGCCCAAGCCGCCGGTTATCAACTGGTCGGCCGCTGATGAGGGAATGGCATTGGCGGGAGAGGTGCCGGGGAAAAAGCCCTGCGGGTTCGCGGTAGATGGCTGGCCTTGGAGGCTTGGGGCCGAACCGCCGGAAGCCACCACACCGCCATTGTTGCCCATCAACATATTGCCAAGGAACCAATCGAAGCCAAGGGCCCGAGTGTCATTTTGAGAAATCTCAGTAAACTTCACTTTGATATTCACCTGTGGCGGCGCCACGTTCAGCACTTGAATCACTTGCTCAATTTTGTCCAAGTCCTCCGTCGTCGCGTAAACAAGCAATTGGCCTTTACGATCATTCCAAAAAACGCTCTTAGGCGGCGTGGTGAGATCCACGCCCATGGTGGTGAAAAACTTCTGCACCGCCGCGCTCACGGATTCCATGGCATTCGTCTCCGTAAGACCGGCAATGCCACCGCCGCTAACACCACCACCTTGACCACCGCCACCGCCACCTTGGCCGCCACCCTGCTGCGAACCACCGGTAACACTGACGCGCGGAATGATCAGCGAACTACCGCTTTGGCCATTTGCCCCCCCGCTACTGCTAGTGCCACCACCACCACCACCACCACCACCACCACCACC
>JANYBF010000085.1 GCA_025360895.1 Verrucomicrobiota bacterium | reverse complement strand
GTTTCCGGATTCGAGTTGACCATGATCGTCTCGAAACCGTCCGCCTTGAGTGCGAACGCCGCGTGAACGCAGCAGTAGTCGAACTCAATGCCTTGGCCGATGCGATTTGGTCCGCCGCCAAGAATCATCACTTTCTTTGCCAGGTTGCCCTTCACCTCGTCATCGCCCCGATCGTAGGTGGAATAATAATACGGCGTGTACGCCTCGAACTCAGCGGCGCAGGTGTCCACGAGCCGATAGCTGGGCACGAGGCCAAGTTGTTTGCGCTCGGCGCGAATGGCATCCTCGGTTGTGCCGGTCAAATGGGCGATCTGCCGGTCGGAAAAACCGAGCGACTTGGCTTTGGTGAGTAATTCCTGATTCATTTCAGCATCTAAATCCGGCAAAGTAAGCCCGATGAACATTCGACTGGCAAGCTTGCCGTGGCAAAATCGCGCAAAATCGCGCACTGCGGTCACGCTGCTGTTGTTGGGCGGTGGCAGCGTGGGGATCGCTCCGGCGGCGACTAACGAAGCCGTCGCCAGCACTTGGGCGCGGTTGCCGCGAACCAACCTGCTCGTTTACCATGATCACCACGGTGAGGTATTGCCCGTCAAATTGAAAACTGACTGGCAAAAGCGCCGGTCGGAAATCGTGCGCGGCTTTGAACAAATCGCCGGCCCGTTGCCAGGGCGGGACAAACGTTGTGCGTTGGAGGTGCGCGCCGAGGAAAAAACCGACTGCGGCACCTACGAACGGCAACTCATCACTTACGCCTCTGAGCCCGGCTCGCGCGTGCCGGCTTATTTGCTCGTGCCAAAAGCCGCGCTGGCATCGCGAAAGCGAACACCCGCCGTCCTCTGCCTGCACCCGACGGACACGGAATACGGTCATCACGTCACTGTGGAAAAGTTGCGCGACTATTACCGGGCTTACGCGCACGACTTGGCCGAGCGCGGCTTCGTGACGCTCGCCCCGGCGTATCCGCTGATGGCGAATTATCAGCCCGACCTTAAGACGCTCGACTGGCAGAGCGGCACGTTAAAAGCCGTCTGGGACAATATGCGCGGCCTCGACCTGCTTGACTCACTGCCGTATGTGAAGTCTGGGAAGTATGGTGTCATTGGTCACTCGCTCGGTGGCCACAACGCGATTTACACGGCGCACTTCGACCCGCGAATCAAAGTGATTATTTCAAGCTGTGGCTTTGATTCGTTTCTCGATTATTACGATGGCAACCCGGACAACTGGCGGCCGGAGCGCGGCTGGTGTCAGACCCGTTATATGCTGAAGCTCGCGGATTATCGTGGGCGGTTGGCGGAAATCCCGTTCGACTTTCACGAGTTGCTTGGGGCGTTGGCGCCACGACCGGTCTTCATTAACGCGCCGCTGAACGATTCAAATTTTAAGGCCCGGAGCGTGGATGAAATCGTCAATGCGGCCAGGGCCGTGTATCGGCTCTACGCTGCGGAAAATAATTTGGAAGTGGCGCATCCGGCAACGGGCCACGATTTTCCGGACGCGGAGCGTGAGCGGGCTTACCGTCTGCTGGCGGCCAAACTGCGATAGCTCCGTCGGAAGGGCCGAGGACGGGCAAGTATATTTGCCTTCGTGCGAGATTCATTGGTGGCCAATGCAAAAAAGATTGTCGGCCGTCCGGATAAAAAGGTGCTGGTGGGCAATGGCCGGTGACGCCTGGGTTTTTTCTCTCAGCGGATTCTTTGCGAGAACTTTGAACTCCGGGCCGGCGGCGATCACGGTGGTTTCGCCGTCGTCGCTGAGAAAATAAATATGACCGTCGGCGAAAACGGGTGACGCCGAGAAGTTTCCCCCCACGCGTTCCTGCCAGATCAATTCACCGGTGTCGGCTCTCAGGCAAGCTGCCACGCCCCCATCAGAGAGGGTAAAGAGAAACGGTTTGACGTAGAGCAACGATGGCACCCGCGGCATGTTCTTTTTCTGTTCCCAGACCAGTTGCTTCTCCTTGAGATCGCCCTGGCCGCCGAGCCGGAACGCTTTGATCGTGTCCTTGCCGCCCCAGCCGCCCGCTGTGAAGACGAGGCCATCACCCAGCACGGTCGAAGGGACTTTGCCTTCGCCGATCACCTCGCTCGACCAGAGGCGCACGCCGGTCTCCGCATCGAAGCCTTGGACAACATCGCCGGCTTCGCTGATGATCTCGGCTTTGCCGTCGTGTTCCCAGACCGCCGGGACACCGTGCGAGATGCGCGAAAGGCCGCGCTGGCCCTGCCAGCGTTCCATCCCGGTTCGGCCGTCAAGTGCGAGCACGCGGGCCTGATTCCAAGGGGTTTGCCAGCCGAGTTTCGCATCCGCCCCTTCGCTGCTGCCGTCGCGCGCCATGATGAGCAGGCCACGATACAGGATGGGCGATGAAGCCAGACCGTGGTGGCCGAAGAATTTGTAATCGCGATTCGTCCACACGATTTCGCCCGCGAAGTTGAGTGCCACAAAACTGCCATCGCCAAAGCAGGCATAGACCCGCTCACCATCGGTCGCGGGCGTGGAAGTGGCGTAGCTGTTACGGCCTTCCTTGAGCTGCGGCGGCGGCTGGAAAACCACCTTGTCCCAGAGAATTTTCCCCGCCGCCACATCCAAGGACAATACGCGGCAGGTCTGGCCGTTATCGGTGGCCGTGGTCAGGAAAACCCGGTCGCGCCAGACAATCGGCGACGACCACGCTTCACCGGGGATCGGCGTTTTCCACACGACGTTACTCGTCGCGTTCCACTGGAGCGGCAGATTGGTTTCCGTGGAACGACCCTGATGCGTCGGCCCGCGAAACTGCGGCCAGTTCTCGGCGTGCAGCGCGGCCACCGAAACCAGGAAGCCGGTTAGGATATGGAAAAGGTTTTTCATTTGGCGGAAACGCTTGCCGTGCCGGGCGTTGGGAAATTCTTGGCGGCGTCATCCAGCACGAGCACCCAGTCGAGCATTTCGCCCCGGTCCGGCGGGGTGAATTCGTGCTCACCCTTGTTTTCAAACGTGCCGATGGCGGTGGCCTTGCCGTCCCGGGGATTGAACCACCACGCCTTCACCTTTGCCCCGGTGATCTTGTCCATGCGCACCTTGAAGCTGCGTCCGACCGGGGCGTAAACCATCGCGTAACCGCCGTTCGCGTCGCGCGTGGCGGCGAAGTGGTAACGCCCACTGCCGGGCATGACGGTGGGAATCGGATTTGGAACCAGCAAGTCCTGGTCGGGTATCCGCGTCAGGAAAGGCCGTGATTCCAGGAGACCCCGAGCGTATTGCATCTGGGCGGCCCCGGGCTGGTTGATGGCTTCGAACCAGGGCAGCAGCGGCTGGTTGATGGGGCCTTTGCCGGGCGACCACATCTGCCAGACGGAGTGATGGCCGTAGGTGTGGCCGCACGCCCCGCTGAACAAATCCCAATACAGCGGACGCCGCACGTCGGCGGCGATGGAGTGGCCCATTTTTTTGGCGTCGAAGGAAACGGGGTGATCCTCGTAAATCGGTTCGCCGTCGAGCACCGGTTTGATGGGCGTCCGATCGTAATCCCGGCGTGTGGTGTCGTAGCGGCCGGTAAATTCGGCGATGTGGCCGTTCTGGCGCATGTTGAAATCCAGCCAATCGTCGTTGTGGAACCAAGTGGAAGAGCCATTGCCGCCGGGCGGATGGAAGGTCATCAGATGTGCGCCCCCATCGCCCGTGCGGAGGCCGCGAGCCATGGCGCGAATGATTTCTTTTTGCTCGTCGGTGTCCACGCCGCGGTCGCCGCCAAGAATCCAAATCAGCCCCGCATCTTTGTAGCGTTTGCCCAGCCACTCGCCGTAAACCTCCGCGTTGGCAACCGTGAAGAGCGGCTTACGATTTTGATTGGAATCGTGCCAAAAGCGGCCCCAGGTCGGCAGGAAGCCGATGTAAAGACCCCGCTTGTTCGCTTCGGCTACGAGGAAGTCCACATGATCCCAGTAGTCATTCTGCGGCCCCTCTTTCACGGCGGGCCGGGTGACATCCAAATCCACGAACGGCAGATGCCCATACGGATTCGGGTCGGTGTGGCCCTCGAGTTCCGCAACCGCGACGGACTGGAGCACATTGAACTTCAAGGCCGCGCGGTTATCAAAAAACTTAATCGCATCTTCCCGATTCAGCCGATGAAACAGTTCCCACGTCGTATCCCCCAGCCAGAAAAATGGCTGGCCGTCCGCCGTGACGAGAAAGCGGTGGTTGTCACTGATCTTGAGCCGGGGCAGGGGGGGTGGTGTCGCGAGTGCCAGGCACGGGGCGAGGAACCAGATCATCAGGATGGTGGAGTAGCGGTAGTTGGCGTTTGATTGGGTTTTCATTTATTGGTTGGGGCAACGAGTTCTCGGAAACAAGTATTGCGGCCCGGTCCACGTTTGGCCGCGCGTGGGTGGTGAAGTTCGTACGTTGTCTCAGGGTGGGCGGTTTGGAAAACAACGGCGAATGCCCGAGCGATGCAGCGGACTCCGGGCATTTCACGCCTCCCCGCCAGGTGATGGCGCGCCCAAAATCCCGTGCCTAGGATGACAAGGTGTGGTTCAGACATAGTGGCGGGCAAAGAATACACCGTGCTGCCGGCGAAAACCTAGTAAGAATCACTCAAACACTTGGACGAATCGCTCCGTGATCGGAGATGCGTTTCTGACCGGCCGCCGCGCCGGATAGGCGCTCAATGGTTCGAGCATCGGAGTTTTGCGCGATGATTCCGGGATTGACTTTGATCGTTTCGGGGAAAGACCCTACACAACATGCCAGTCACCCGAAAACTAGAATTACCCGTTGGACCTCGCCAGGGGAAACCGCCGGTGGGGCTATTGGCGCGTTGAACGATTAAAGACTCCCTATGCAATCTCCTCGCCCAAGATATATTTTCGCGAAGCTTTTTTGCGCATTTCTCGTCTCGATTCTGACCGTCGCCAAATCCGCTGGACCGCGACCACCTTGGACCTCAAACCATGTCGTCGGGTCGCCAAATCCGCCCGCACCTTTCACCGTCCAACGCCTTTTTCCAAAACTCACGTTTGATCACCCGGTGGACCTTGCGCTCCTGCCGGGTTCAGATCGCTGGTGTCTGCTGGAACTGGGCGGCAAACTGTATTCCTTCCCTAATCGAACGGACGTGGAACGGGCGGAACTGGTCAATGATTTCAGCAAAGATCATAGACCGTTTGGCAATGCCTATGCGATGGCGTTTCATCCCCGATTCGCGGAAAACGGTTTTATCTACATTTGTTACGGACTGGCGGGGGACCAACCCGACGGCACGCATGTGTCACGATTTAAACTGCGGTCTTCATCTCCACTCACCATTGATCCGGCCAGCGAAACTGTCATTATCCGCTGGCTGGCCGGTGGGCACAACGGCTGCACGCTTGCCTTTGGCAACGATGGGTTGCTCTACATCTCCACGGGTGACTCCGGGGATCCAGATCCTCCCGACGGTCGCGCCAAGACCGGCCAAGACATCAGCGATCTCCTTGCGTGCATTCTGCGCCTTGATGTGGATCACGCCGCCGGCACGAATGCCTACATCGTCCCTTCCGACAATCCGTTTGCAAAAACACCCGGCGCCCGGCCGGAGGTGTACGCCTTCGGACTGCGAAATCCGTGGCGCATGAGCTTTGACCGGGCGACCGGTGATCTCTGGGTCGGGGACGTTGGCTGGGAAAAGTGGGAAATGATTTACCGCGTGAAGGCTGGCGGAAACTACGGCTGGTCGCTCACCGAAGGACCGAATACCCACGTCCGAACCGATGTGCAGCCCGGCCCCGGCCCGATTCTGCCTCCCCTCATCGCATTGCCGCACAGCGAAGCCGCCAGTATCACGGGCGGACGCGTTTATCACGGTAACAAGTTCCCGAAGGTCGGCGGGGCATACCTCTACGGCGATTGGGAAACGGGAAAATTCTGGGCCTTGCGCAACAAAGGCGATCAGCTTCTCACCAACGAAGAACTCTGCCGCACCACCCTCAAGCCCATTGCCTTCGCCGAGGATCGCACCGGTGAATTGGTTATCCTTGATTACAACGGCGGTATCTACGCGTTTGCCTCCAACAACGCGGCGGCGGCCAATCTGACCTTTCCCCGTCGTCTGAGTGAGACGGGTTTGTTTCGCGATCTTGCCGCGCTCACGCCGGAGCCGGGCGTTGTTCCGTATCGTATCAACGCAGAAATGTGGAACGATTATGCCCAGGCCGGGCACATTGTTGGGGTACCCGGCGCTGGCGTTATCGTCACCGCCGGCGGCCGTGAAACCATTGCTGGCCGCATGTGGGATTTTCCGTTGAACACCGTTTTCGCCCGCACGCTCAGCCTGGAAATGCAAAGCGGGCGGCCCGCCACGCGCCGGCGCATCGAGACGCAATTGTTGCACTTCACTGAATCGGGCTGGAACGCGTACACCTTCCGCTGGAACGCCGCACAGACGGACGCCGAGTTGGTTGGGAGTGACGGCACCAATGATGTTTTCACCGTGACCGACGCCACCGCACCGGGTGGGCGGCGCGACATTTCCTGGCGCTTCGCTGGCCGCGCCGAATGTTTCCGGTGCCACAACGCGTGGGCGGGGGAAACCCTGTCTTTCAACTGGCTCCAGCTCAACACCCCCGGCCCGACCTCCGAACTGAAACGTCTCGAGAACCTCGGCGTGTTGCGGGTGAAAGATCCGCCCGCCCCGTTGCCCCGGCTGGCCAATCCCGCAGACGCCTCTCTCCCGCTTGCCGGCCACGCTCGCACTTGGCTCCATGTGAACTGCGCTGGTTGCCATCGTTTCGGCGCCGGCGGGGGCGTTCCAGAGCAATTCAACTTTGACCAACCCATCGAACAGTCGCGCGCCCTCGACGTGAAACCGGTGCGCGGCGACTTCGGGATTGCTGAAGCGCGCGTCATCGCCCCTGGTGACCCCTATCGTTCAGCGCTGCTTTATCGCATCAGCACCGACGGCTTGGGCCACATGCCGCACCTCGGCTCGCGGCTCGCGGACGAAACGGGCCTTCATCTGATACGCGATTGGATTCGTTCCCTCCCCGCCAACCCGCATGACACCAACGGTGTCGCTGCGCAGAAACTTCTGGCTGCTGACATCGCAAAGCTGACACAGGCGGATGGGGTGGCCCGCCACGAATTGCTCGTTAGACTTCTTGGCGACATGAGTGGTTGTCTGGCTTTGATAGGCGAAATTAATGACCCAGCCTTGCGAAATGGCATTGCCACCACCGCCGCCGGCCACACAAACGCCCTGGTCCGGGATTTGTTTCAAGCCTGGCTCCCGCCGGGCCAGCGCCGGCAGACGCTCGGCAGCGGTTTTAATCCGCAAACCGTCCTCGATCTTCCCGCCAACGCCGCGCGCGGCAGGGACCTCTTTCTCGGCGCCGCCCAGTGCGCCCGCTGCCACGTTTGTGGCGGCGTCGGTCGCGGGTTCGGTCCTGACCTCACCGGCGTTGGCCAGAAATACCCGCGCGCTCAGTTGCTCGAACAGATTCGTTTTCCGTCGCAGGTCATCGCCCCGGAGTTCAAAACCGTCAACTTGACCTTGCGGGATGGCGAGATGTTGAGCGGTTTCATTCTGGAACGAAACGCCGCTGATCTCGTTTTACGCGATGAGACGCTCTCCAACCATCGGGTTAAGTTATCCGATGTGCAGGCCACCACTGAGTCCGCTCTGTCCGCGATGCCGGAAGATTTGCTGGCACCTTTGACTGCGCAAGAAGCCGCTGATTTGCTGAAATATCTGACTGCGGGCAAACTGCCGTCGCCTTAAAGCGAGGCCGGAAAGGCAACTGGTAAAAGGCGAGCGCCGGCCTCTCGTTCAGCGCAAACCTTATCAAGCCAGTCGGATAAAGTGGACTTCGCAATTTTCTCGTGCGCGGGTGGGTGAGCGTTTACGATGCCCGCATGTCATCGGGTTACGACCAACTGCTTGACTCAACGATTCAGCATCTCGAAGCTTTGAAGGCACGCGGCGTGCGCCACGTGGCAGTTGCCCCGGAAACGTTGCGGGCGCTGGCTCAGCCCGCACCGCGACTCGTTGCGCCCGCGTCACCGACTGCTCCGGTTATTCAATCCACTGTCCCGCCCGCGCCCGCCCCGGTGCCCGCCCGCCTAAGTCCCCCAGTCGCAGTCCCGCCACGCACCGAATCACCTGCGCTATTTTCTGTGGAAGCATCAACGCCTTCCGCGTTTCCGCTTGACCCAGTCGTCAAAGCGGCGGCTTTCGCGGAGTTGCGCGCGCGCGCCCTTGTGTGCGTCAAATGCCCGAACCTCGCCGCGTCGCGCAAGCGGGTGGTGTTCGGCGTGGGCAACATTGATTCGCCGCTGATGTTCGTGGGCGAAGCCCCGGGCGCGGACGAAGACCAGCAAGGGGAACCGTTCGTGGGCAAAGCCGGCCAGTTGCTGACCAAGATTATTGAGACGATGGGCTTGAGCCGAGCGGAAGTTTACATCGCGAACATTCTAAAATGCCGGCCCGATACGCCGGGCGAGTCCGCCGGCAATCGCAAGCCCACGCCCGAGGAGATGGCCACCTGCATTCCATATCTGCACGAGCAGATTGATTTGATCCAGCCCAAGGTGCTCGTCGCTCTCGGCGGCACGGCGGTGGAAGGCTTGCTGGGCAAGACCGTTGGTATCACCAAACTGCGCGGCACATGGAAGACCTACCGCAACATTCCACTTATGCCGACGTATCATCCGTCCTACCTGTTGCGCAACCAGGCCCTGAGTGAGAAGCGCAAAGTCTGGGAGGATATGCTGGCCGTGATGGACAAACTCCTGATGCCTATCAGCGAGAAGCAGCGAAAGTTTTTTGCGAAGTCGTAAGCCTTGGCTCCTACACCGGCCCCGCTCCTCACTCAACCTGGCTGATAGTCCATAGACCTTTCCCCTTGTTTCGCATGGACTATGAGTCATGCCGAAACATGACAAAATCCTTTCCGCGCTCGGACTGAATGTCCGCCAGCGCCGCGAAGACCGAAAATTCACCCAGGAAAAACTTTCTGAAAAAGCGGGACTTGATGCCACCTACATCAGCGGCATCGAACGCGGCCTGCGTAATCCCGGCATCAAGAACGTCGCCAAGCTCGCCAAAGCGCTGGGCCTGGCCACGCGTGCTGAAACGCTTCGCCGCCGAAGCGTGGCGTCGGGCGGAAGCAGGCGAACTCGCCGATGAAGAACTGTATTGCTCCGACGCGGCTTGGGCTGGCCTTTACGACCAGATGCACACGCACGAGCCGGATGAAATGGACCGGCGTCTCGCGCTGGCCGCTGATTACGGCGAATCGCTCAATGCCTGACGTTTTCGCCAAGGCCAAGCGCTCGGAAGTGATGTCGCGGATTCGCGGGCGCGGCAACAAGGACACGGAACTGGCACTGGCAAAATTGTTGCGACGGCACGGCATCACAGGTTGGCGGCGTAATCAGTCGGTGTTCGGCAAACCAGATTTCATTTTTCCAAAACTCAAGCTCGCGGTGTTTGTGGACGGTTGCTTCTGGCACGCTTGCCCAAAGCACACGACCAAACCGAAGAACAATCGCGCCTTCTGGCAGCGCAAATTTTCAGCCAACAAGAAACGCGATCAACTCGTAAACCGCACCTTGAGGCGGATGGGTTGGCACATTTTGCGAATTTGGGAGCACGAGCTGGCGAAGAAGAATCAGTCGCGGCTCGTCGGCCGGATTCGCCGGGCGGTGGATTGAAATTGTTCAACGGTTGAACATTTTGTGAACTTTGCCCGCAGTTGAGCGGGTTTTCCTGCTTTCGACAACCGACATTCCTTGGCTTAACGTGTCGTGGTATGGACGCTTTTACTGAACAAACCAAACCCACGGAGCACAAGCCCGCGCGTTACACCGGCGAGGTCGTTTACATCTACGCCTTCGATGTGGCTTACGACACGGCACGGCAGCCGATTCGGGAATTACTCGGCCAACCGGTGGCGCAGTTCGTCGTGGACGCCAGCAAGCGCAGTCCGCGGCAACTTTTCTTCTACAAGCCGCAGATGGTGCGGTTGCCGCCGATGGAACGCATAGGTCCGCTCGGTCCGGTGCGGGTCGAACGCGGCATCAAACTTCTGCCCGTCGGCGCCCTCAGCATCAGTGTGCGCGTGCCGTTCGCGGTGAACCAGGTGGAAGACCTCGTGGCGTTTCACGATCTCCAATTCAGCAACGGTTCGTTGCATGATGAAGTCCGCCGCCTCGCACAGGAGGCCGTGGCCGAACTCAAGGGACATCTCATCCGCCCGCAACCGCAGTTGCCGGAGGAGGAGGCGTACACGGTTTTCTGCATCGCTGCGCCGGTGTTCGGTCCGGAAGAGCAACCGGTTCACGCGGAGAACTGGTTTCAAGCCCATCGGCGCCAAGTGGCGGCGTTGCTTACGCAGGAAGCCGAAGTGGAACGCCTTTCCAAACAGGAGGCCGATGAATCCACCGGCCGTTACCTGAGTTACTACGACAGTGATCTGGTGGTGATTGACTGGGACGCCGCGCTGCTCATTGACGAACCCCGCGACTTCGATGAAACGCTTTACATCATGGAACTGGCGAATCTCCAGCTAGCTGAACTGGAAGCTTACGACCGGTTGCTGGATGAGGCGCTGGAGCGTTCGTATCGTGATCTCGGTGAGCGCCCGTTGCGGTCCCGCCGCGACACGTTGCGCGAACTGCGGGAGATTCGCATTGATATGGCGCGGTTCAACGATGAGTTGTCGAACATCACCAAGTTTTTCGGCGACTGGCACTTGGCCCGCAT
>JANYBF010000061.1 GCA_025360895.1 Verrucomicrobiota bacterium | reverse complement strand
GTGCAGGCCGTGAAGCCAACCGGCAAAACCTTTCCACGTCCGCAAAAGTTTTCGCTTGAACAACGTCTGCGCGACAGCTTTGGGGTCCATTCCGGCGCCGGTCAATTTGACGTCGTCCTTCGCTTCAATGCGCGCGTGGCCGATTACATCTGGGAAAAGAAATGGCACACGTCGCAACAGCAGCGCGAGCTCAAGGGCGGGGGCGTGGAGTTGCGGCTGCAGCTTTCAAGCCTCGAGGAAATCAAACGCTGGGTGTTGAGTTGGGGAGCGGACGCGGTTGTGGTGAAACCCAAGGAACTCGCCGTCTCCATCCAGCAGGCCGCGCGACAAATTCTCGCCGCGCGGGGGTGAAAGCTGGCGGGGGATTGGAAAGGAGGTGGGCGCTAATTGCCTTGGTCGAAGGCTGCGGTTGCGCCCGGGGCGGTTGCCGACAAAACTCCCTTATTGCGGGGCTGCACGCTGCATGCTAGTATGGCCGCACTTAAGATATCATGGCTGACGACAACAAGAAACAAGACGACGACAAGACCAGCAAGAAGCTCGGCGAATTCCGCCTGCAACCGCGTACGTGGCTGGTTTGGGTCATCATCATCGGCGGCATCATTTTGCTGGTGACGATGAAGGACCGGTTGGAAGTGCCGCGGGCCACGCTCTCGCAGTACGAGTTTTTCCAGAAGGTGGATTCCAATCTGGTTGCCAGTGCCAGCATCAACTATGGCGCGCAGTCGGCGTTGACGGAAATCGTCGGTAGTTACTACAAGACCACGCCGGATGGGAGCAGGGTCATCCAAGCCGGCGGTAAACCCGAGGAGGTTCCGTTTCGCGCCAAAGTGCGGTTGACCGAGGCGTTGGAAAACAAACTCCTGACGGTCGAGAAAATTGAGCCGCACGAGGTCAGCGCCCTCCTCTATAGTTTGGGTATTCAACTTCTCTTTCTGGCCGTCATCGGCCTGTTCCTCTGGTTTTTCTTCATCCGTCAAATTCGTATGGCTGGTAAAGGCGCGTTGAGCTTCGGCAAGAGCAAGGCGCGGTTGCTGGCCAAGGAACGCAACAAAACCACGTTCAAGGATGTGGCGGGGGTGGACGAAGCCATCGAAGAAGTTTCGGAGTTGGTCGAATTTTTGAAAGACCCCAAAAAATTTCAACGGCTCGGCGGCCGGATTCCCAAAGGGGTGTTGATGATCGGTGCGCCGGGCACGGGCAAGACGCTTTTGGCCAAAGCCATCGCGGGCGAGGCGGATGCGGCGTTCTTCAGCATCAGCGGATCGGACTTCGTGGAAATGTTTGTGGGCGTGGGCGCGAGCCGCGTGCGCGACATGTTCGAGCAGGCGCGCAAGGCTACACCGTGCCTTGTCTTCATTGACGAAATTGACGCGGTCGGCCGTTCGCGTGGTCATGGGATGGGTGGTGGCAACGACGAACGGGAGCAAACTTTAAATGCCTTGCTCGTCGAGATGGACGGCTTCGACACCCAGGAAGGCATCATCATCATCGCGGCCACGAATCGGCCCGATGTACTCGATCCTGCCTTGCTGCGGCCCGGACGTTTCGATCGCCAAGTAACGGTAAATTTGCCCGACGTGCGCGGACGGGAAGGCATCTTGAAAGTTCACGCCAAGAACGTGAAACTTTCGCCGGAAGTGGATTTGTCCATCATCGCGCGCGGCACCCCGGGCTATTCGGGCGCGGAGTTGGCGAACCTGCTGAACGAAGCCGCCCTGCTGGCCGCCCGCACCAACCGGAAGGGCATTGGGATGCTTGAGTTGGAAGAGGCGCGGGACAAAGTCCGCTGGGGCCGTGAACGCCGCAGCATGGCGATGTCCGACGAAGACAAGCGCGCCACCGCCTGGCACGAGGCCGGCCATGCCCTCGTCAACGTAATCCTCAAGCACACGCATCCGTTGCACAAGGTAACAATCATTCCGCGTGGGCGAGCCCTCGGAGTCACGATGTCATTGCCGAAGGAAGACGTGCTGAACATGCGCAAGAAACAGGCGATTGATACGATCATCATGACGATGGCGGGACGTATTGCCGAGGAATGTGTGATTGATGATATTTCCAGCGGCGCCGCCAGCGATATTCAGCAGGCGACCGGAATGGCCCGGGCGATGATCATGCACTGGGGCATGAGCGAGAAACTCGGCAACGTGCTGTATGGTGAGAGTCAGGAATATGTTTTCCTCGGGCGCGATATGATGCGTTCCAAGGATTATAGCGAGCAGACGGCGCGCAATATTGACGACGAAGTGAAACGGATCATTGACGAAGCCTATCGGACGGCGAAGGAAATCATTGATACGCATCGCGACAAGCTGGAGATGATTGCCAAGGCGTTGCTCGAATATGAAACGCTCGACGGTCTGCAAGTGGCGGACATTGTTCGGACGGGCACATTCACGCCGCCGCCCAAACCGCCCCCGCCTATGGATCCGCCCATGGGTGCGCCAGCCGGCACCCCTTTACCAGAAGCTCCGCCCAGGTCAGTTCCGCCCACGCTCCCGGGCTTGGGTACCCCCGCGCCCGCGCCGGCGGCGTAATGTTCAGCTTTCCCTCCCGGCATGGCTTTGAGTAGCTTCCGTGCATGATAATTGCGCCGTCGCTGCTGGCCGCTGATTTCGGGCACCTCGCGAAAGATGCTGTGCGCGCCGCCAAGTCGGGCGCCTCGTGGCTGCACCTCGACATCATGGACGGCCATTTTGTGCCGAACATTTCCTTTGGTCCGCACGTCGTGAAAACGCTCCGGCCCTTGTCAAAGCTGTTTTTCGACGTGCATCTCATGTGTTCCAAGCCCGAGATTCTGCTGGAGCCGTTCGCCCAGGCGGGCGCGGATGAGATCATCATCCACGTCGAGTTGGGCGATGCAGTGGCGCCGTTGATCTGGAAGATTCGTGCCCTCGGAAAGAAGGTCGGTCTGGCGGTCAACCCGCCGACCAGCATCACCTTGGCGCTCCCGCACCTCGAGCACATTGACCTGCTGTTGGTGATGACGGTAAATCCCGGCTTTGGCGGTCAGACATTTATTCATGAGTGCTTGCCCAAAATCCAGCAAGCGGCCGCCTGGCGGCTGGAAAAACACCTCGATTATCGCATTGAGGTGGACGGCGGCATCAACAATCAAACCGTCGCCGAATGTGCGGCGGCGGGGGCGGACACTTTTGTGGCGGGCACGGCGCTGTTCAGCCGGCGCAACATGAAGGCGGCGGTGGCCAAGATGCAAAAAATTGCCGATGCCAACTACCCCGCGCTGGCGGACCTGAAAGTTTGAACCGGGCAGTTGAGTCCTCACTCATGAATATTAAATTCGGGACGGACGGCTGGCGCGCGGTCATCGCGGAAGATTTCACTTTCGCCAATGTTGCGCGGGTGGCGCAAGCCACGGCGGATTTTTGGAACGTAAATCCGGTAGCTGGCACAGAAAAAAAGGTCATTGTCGGCTACGACCGGCGTTTTCTTTCGGATGAATTTGCCCGGTGTACGGCGGAAGTTTTCGCGGGTAACGGCTTTAAAGTTATTCTGACTCCGGCGCCCACGCCCACGCCTGCGGTCTCTTTCGCCGTGAAGCAGCTTCGCGCTGTGGGCGGAGTCATGATTACGGCCAGCCACAATCCACCGACGTTCAACGGCTTCAAACTCAAGTCCTATTACGGTGGGTCGAGTGATTCCGAAACCTGCCAGGCCATCGAAGGTTGGCTGGATCAGAATTCTGTCCGCCGCCTTAAACTCGCGGATGCCCTCCAAACAAGGCAGATCCGTGTGAAGGACGTTCGGCCTGCTCATTACGCCGCTTTGAAGAAGCTTGTGGATTGCAAACTCATTGCGAAATCAACACTGCGTTTTGCGCACGACGCCTTGTTTGGCGTGGGCGCAGGGTGCTTTGAGCAACTGCTGGCCGGAACGACCTGTAAAGTAACCACCTTGAACGGCGCGCATGATCCGTTGTTTGGCGGCATCAATCCCGAGCCGATCGAGAAAAATTACGGGCGCAGCCAGGCGTATCTCCGCAAACATCCGCACGATCTCTGTCTCGTGACGGATGGCGATGCCGACCGCGTTGGCGGCATGGATGGCGATGGGAAATATCTCACCACCCACATTTTGATTTGCCTGCTGCTGCGACATCTCTTTGTTAATCGTGGGCTTCGTGGGCGTATGGTCAAGGCGCTCACCACGACCGCCATGCTCGACAAAATGTGCGCGGCGTATGGCATTGAATTGGTCGAGACGGGGGTGGGCTTCAAATACATCTGCACCGAGATGCTCAAAGGCAACGTCCTCTTGGGCGCGGAGGAAAGTGGCGGCATTGGTTTCCCTAGGCACATCCCGGAACGTGACGGCATCGCCGCTGGCTTGATGCTGCTGGAAATGCTCGCCGTTGAGCGCAAACCGCTCAACCAGTTGATCGCCAATTTGGAAAAAGAATTTGGACCGCATCGCTACGGGCGGATTGACCCGCATTTCCCATTGGAAAAGCGTGACGCGCTCATGAATTTCCTCAAAGGCAGGCCACCAGAGAAACTGCTCCGCTCGCCGCTGGCGGAAGTGAAGAGCTTCGATGGCATGAAGTTTGTGGCGCGAGATGGTTCGTGGCTCATGCTGCGCGGCTCCGGCACCGAACCGATCCTGCGCATCTATGCCGAGGCAAAAACCGATGCTGACGTCCGCAAGCTGCTCCACTTGGGGATGCAATTGACGAAACGCGTCTGATTTGCAATCGTTGTTCAAGAGGTCGCGCTTCCTGCGACTGCGCCCTCCGTTGGCAACCGCCTCTGGCACGACCGTAGCTTCTTACCGGTTGATGCGCGGTTTTCCCTTAAACCGGAGACAATAGATGTTGTGCTTTTACCAGCGTGGAAATAAATAAACTAACAATGAACATGAACCTTGTGAACCGTATGAAAAAAACTATAAAGAAAGTTGTCGCAACTGCCACCGCTCCTACTGCTCCCACATCGGTTCCAGCGCCGCTGAAAACCGCTCCAATCACCATCGAAGCCAGGATTGACGTGGGCTTCGGTAATCAACTTTTCATGCGGGGCCAAGGCGAGGGGCTCTCTTGGGATCGTGGTACCCCGCTGGAATGTGTGGATTCGCAGACTTGGCGTTTGATTCTTCCGTCCAAGGATAAGCTTCAATTCAAACTGCTGATTAACGATAGTTTGTGGGCCAAGGGCGAAGATGTGGTCGCCACACCCGGCAAACGGGTCGAGTTGATCCCCGCATTCTGACCTAAACGCCGATGGAAGGACTGACACGAGGCCAGACTTACCTGTTATGAGTCACGGACACCATCACTCGATTGAGTGAGCCGCCCGGAAAAAAGATTCCGCCATGATTGCGCAATGACAGGCTGCGGCGGTGGGTTTTCTGGTCGCTGATTGCGGGTCGATTTCCTCGCACCGTAAACTCCAGAAATGATTCAAGGCTGGATTCAAAATTCAGGTTCAGCCACTTTTGATTTCGAAGGGAACGCTTATTCAAGCCCGAGAACTTTTTTCCCCGCCGGGGTGATCATGGAGTGATGCCACGCGGGCTCCCAGACGACTTCCACCTGCGCATCGTCAACGCCGGGAAGGTTCAACAGCTTCACTTGGGCGTCGCCAGCGATGGCCGGGCCCATGCCGCAACCGGGCGCGGTGAGCGTCATCTTCACGTCCACCCGGCTGTTGCCGCCGGGGAGTTTCGCGAGTTGCATGTCATAGACGAGCCCGAGGTCAACAATGTTGACCGGGATCTCTGGATCAAAGCAGGTTCGCAAAGTGTCCCAAACCAGTTTCTCATCCAAGTCGCCTGAAATGGTTTCTGCCCCGGCAGACTTTTGCGGATCGAGGCCCAACGCATCTGCGTCCTGCGCCGACAAGCGGAACAGTCCGCCCAGCGCCTGCACCGTGTAGCTGCCGCCGAGCGTTTGGATAATCTGCACGGTCGTGCCAGCGGTCAGGGTGGTGGCGTTGCCCGCCGGAATCTGCACGGCGGCACAATCACGCTTGAGTTCGATGGAAGTGGTTTCGTTCATAGTATTGGCCGGAGGGCGGCTCACGGATTGATTAAATCATACCCTCGCCACCGGGCAAAGAGTTTAGTGTAATGGGCATTTACGGTTGGATGCGGTCGGTCGTCCGGCTGGTGCGAGTCTTGCAAAAATCATCCAAGTCTATTAGAGTCACCCACCTAAACAAGTGATGTCGTTCTCACCATCTTCCTTTGCCCGAGTGTTCCGGGCCGGTCACAGTTTCCAGTTCAGAAACGCCAAAGCTGCACATCTGCTTTCAATGTTGGCGTTCCTGATGGTTTTCGTTGCGCGGCCGGCACTCGGCCAGGTCGTCATAAGTGAGATCATGTACCATCCCGTGGAAGAGTCCGCCTTCAGTGCCGATGGCACGCCGGTGCTGGATCTGTACGAGGATGTCCATGAATTCGTGGAGATTTACAATCCAGGTCCAGCCGCCGTGTCTCTGGCGGACTGGAAGTTGAGTGGCGGTATCAGCTACACTTTCCCCTCGAACGCGGTGATTCAAGCCGGAGAGTACCGCGTGATCGCCAAAGACCCGGCTCGACTCGCGGCGGTCGCGGCGTACGGCCTGATTGCTTCGAATCTGCTCGGCCCCTACACCAATCAGTTGAGCAACCACAAAGACACGATCCGAATCCGGAACGCGGACGGCGACGTGGTAGATGCCGTGAGCTACGCTGCGGAATTTCCGTGGGCCATCAGCGCGGATGCACTGGGTGCGGGATCGGACTGGACCGGCCTCAACCCGCTCAATTACCAGTATCGCGGACGTTCTCTGGAGCGGGTAAGCTTCAACCATCCGGCCAATGATCCCGCCAACTGGCTGGCGTCACCGCTGCCCGGAAATCCCAGTCCGGGCAGGACCAACGCGGTGAGCCGCGCGGTACCGAAGCCCGTCGTAGTCAGTTTCCAGGTGGTCCAGGCGTCCGATGAAGCAACCATGATCCGCAGCAACCAGTCCGTGCGGATCAACGCCGTGTTCTCCGCGACCAACCAGCTCTCCAGCGTGAGCCTCGAATGGTTCGTGGACGACATCGCGGTCACCAACGAGCCACGCACCACCAACGCCATGTCGGTCAGCGGGCCTCCGGCGGGTGGTGCGTTTACAGTGGTGCTGCCCGGCCAGCCTGACCGGAGTGTCGTGCGATTTCGGATCCGGGCGAACCGCGGCACGGGCGACGAGGTGGTGTCACCTCGCGCGGATGATCCGTATCTTTGGCACGCTTATTTTGTGACTCCGGTGCGGACTTCGATCAAACCGATTTACGATTGCTTCATTTCGGCCGCGAGCCTGAATACACTCGCGACGAACATCCAGCAGAACCCGAAGCGGGTGATAAGTCCCGATCCTCCCGGGAACCCGCGCCCATCCTGGAATGCCACCGCGCCGGCCATCATGGTCTGCAATGGGATCGTGTACGACATCCGTATGCGCTACCATGGCAGCCGTTACAACCGAACAACCGGCCGGCAGTCCTACAAATGGGAGTTCCCCGAGTACCGGAAATTCAACGGTGTCACCGCCATTTTCGAAACCGACAAAGGCAATGATTTTGTCGTCGGCCAGGGGCTGTTCATCGCCGCAGGCCTGCCGGTTTCACAGGTGCAGTACGTGGACCTGTATTTGAACAATGCCGGCGCGTTGCAGCGGCTGGAGCAGGGCGAGTTCGACGGCGATTTGCTGGACAGTTATCACCAGGCTCAGCAGGATTTAAATCCGGGGTCTCCGTTGGAAGCCAGCGGTGAAATTTACAAGTCCGTCGGCACCATTGACACCAATGGCGAAGGCCCCTATGGCCGCGGCGACGGACGAAAGCTCGTCAAACCCGGATACTGGACTGATCTTCAGATGTATGACTGGACCTTTGCGATCCAGAGCCATGGCTGGCGGGGACCGTCCTACTTCAAGACGATGATTGACGCGATGTGGGTGGCCCGCGGTGATACCCCGGGTGCGCTGAACCCGAACATTCCCGCGTTGCGGGCGTTTTTCACGAACTACTTCGACGTGGATGAGATGCTCACCTACATCGCGATCGAAAACTGGTGTTGTCCATGGGACGACACCACCCAGAACCATTTCCTGTGGCAGCGTCGGAACGGCAAATGGGGCATGCTGCCTTGGGACTGCGACGCCTGGTTCGGCAACGGGGACAACACACCGGCCTCCTCGTCGATCTACATCGGCGAGGTCGGCGACCCGAACAATAACTCGCGCGGCCCCAATTTTTTCAAGGATGGGTTCATCAAGGCGTTCCGGTCGGAATACAAGGAACGGCTCTTCCTCCTCAACAACACGTTTTTGCATCCAAACAACATCGTGGTGCTGGGCTACGGTTCGATCAGCGGTTTCGCCAGCGCCCGCTTCGACGCCGTGAATCAGCAATGCGGCTTCGGCCCTTTCCAACGGCCCGACCAGCCGGCCAACCTGGTTCCCGTAAACAACGGCACCGCGCTTCCGCCGTTGTCGTTCCAGACGTCGCCGTACTCCCACAGCAGCAGCCCGGCGCCGGCCCACGCCAGCACGACCTGGGAAATCCGCTCCGATACCGGCACCTACGCTGCACCGCTCTGGAAGGTCACCAGCACCACGAACCTCACTGTCATAGCTATCCCGTTCGAGAAGCTCGACTTCGGCGAAACGTATCACTGGCGCTGCACCTACTTCGATGCCGATGGCCATCCATCGTTGCCGTCGGTGGAAACGGCGTTCGCCTTTGGACCGGCGCCGACCCAGGTGACGGTGGTGGCCATCGACGCCGCGACTCAATGGCGCTACAACGAGACTGACGATTTGTCGGGCGTGAACTGGATGGCGGCCGCTTATGGCGACTCCGCCTGGCCGTCCGGTCCGGCGCTGTTGTCGGTTGAGGACTGCAACTGTCTTCCGGAGCCGATCCGTACGCCGTTGACCCTTGGCCGCACCACCTACTATTTTCGGACGCATTTCAATTTCCCCGGCAACCCTCAGGGCGCTACCCTTCGATTGCAGCAGGTCATCGACGACGGCTGCGTCGTCTATCTGAACGGCGTCGAGGTTTCGCGCACGCGGCTGCCCTCGGGGCCGCTCGACTATAACACGCTGGCGAATCCAAACGTGCCGAACGCCATTTACGAAGGACCATTTACACTTCCGGCGGCGAGCTTGGTGCAGGGTGACAACGTGCTGGCGGTGGAGGTTCATCAGTCCAACACCGCCAGTTCGGATCTCACCTTCGGATTGTCTCTGGAAGCGACCCTGCTAGCGCTCACCGGCGATCTCGTGTTGAATGAAATTGCGGCGGACAACCGGGGATCGGTGACCAACGCGGGTGCGACGCCAGATTGGATCGAGCTTTTCAACAACAGCAGCCAGACGATCGACCTTGGCGGCATGAGTCTGAGCGATGATGTGCTGGTGCCGGGAAAGTTCATGTTTCCATCAAACACGCTGATCGCCGCGCAGGGTTATCTCGTGACATGGTGTGACGACGCGACGAACGCGCCAGGTTTGCACACTGGCTTTGGATTGAACAATCGGGGACAAACCGTGGTTCTGTTTGCCCCCACTGCCAACGGCACGAGCGTGCGCGATTTCGTCACCTTCGGCCTGCAGGTCCCCGACCGCACGATCGGTCGTGTGACCAACGGCACCGGCGGGTGGCAGTTGACGCAGCCAACGCACGGCAGCGCGAATGTAGCGGTGACGCTGGGCGCAACCACCGGGTTGAAAATCAACGAGTGGATGGCCACGCCGGCGTCGGGCGACGATTGGTTTGAACTCTACAATCCAGGTCCGCTTCCAGTTCAGTTGGGCGGGCTTTACCTGACCGACACGTTGAGCAATCCGACCAACACCCGCGTTCCGGCGTTGACATTTGTGGATGGAGGCGGTTTCGCGAAGTTCCAGGCCGACGGGCATCCTGCGAATGGGGCCGACCACGTGAATTTCAAACTCGGCGCCGGAGGCGACTCGATTGGGCTTTACGCGGCGAACGGCGTTTCATCCGTTGACACTGTCACTTTCGGTGCCCAGACCAGCGGCGTGTCCGAGGGCCGGTTTCCCGATGGCAGCGCCACCATCGTGTCCTTTCCGGTGACGCCATCGCCGGAGCGCAGCAATCACCTGCCGATCACGAACGTCGTCATCAACGAGGTGTTGACCCACACGGATCCGCCCTTGCAGGACTCCGTCGAGTTGTTTAATCCAACGGCTGTGCCGGTGAATATCGGTGGCTGGTATCTGAGCGATTCATCGGATGTGTTGAAGAAGTTCCACATCCCCGACAACACGGTTGTCCCAGCGGGCGGCTTTCGGGTTTTTTATGAATCCGATTTCAACACCGACACCAACCTGCCCACGAGCTTTTCCTTCAGTTCGGCGCACGGCGATGACACGTATCTTTCAGTGGCCGACGCCGGCGGGAATCTGACCGGGTACCAAACGCATGTGGATTTTGGCGCCGCCCAGAACGGCGTGTCCTTCGGACGATTCGCCACGAGCAAGGGTGTTGATTTCACAGCCATGAGCTCGCGCACCCTCGGCGCGGCCAACTCCTATCCGAAGATTGGACCCATTGTAATCAGCGAACTCATATATCATCCGCCGGATCTTGGCACGAACGACAATACGCGTGATGAGTTCATTGAACTGCACAACCTTTCGCCGGTGCCGGAGCCGCTGTATGATCCGGTCAATCCCACCAACACCTGGCGTCTGCGGGGCGGGGCGGATTTCAATTTTCCCGCCAACGTGACGCTGCCCCCGGGCGGCTATCTGCTCGCCGTCAGTTTCGACCCAGTTACCAATTTGGTGGCGCGGGTGGCCTTCGAGGCGAAGTACGGTTCCAACACGCTCCTGTTCGGTCCGTATCAGGGCCGATTGGACAACGGCGGGGGTAGCGTCGAACTCGAGAAGCCCGACCCGCCTCAGACGATCCCCGGTCCCGAGTTCGGGTTCGTTCCCTACATTCGCGTGGATCGCGTCAATTATTCCGATACCGCGCCGTGGCCCGTTGCCGCTGACGGAACCGGTGCGTCGCTTCAGCGAATGGACGTCGCCGCCTACGGCAACGAACCGACCAATTGGTTTGCCGCCGGTTTCACTCCTGGAACCTCACACCTTGCCAACACCCCGCCGCTGGTTGCCATCACCAGTCCGGCGGGCGGAGCAATTCTGGCTGCGCCCGTTAACCTCAGTATCGCGGTGACGGCAGTTGATCCTGGCGGGACCGTGAGCAAGGTCGAGTTTTATGCCGACGGCGCAAAGCTCGGCGAAACTGCGAGTTCGCCTTACACCTTCGTCTGGAGCAACGCCCCCGCCGGGTCGCATGTATTGTTGGCACGCGCGACGGACAATCAAGCGGCCGTCCGGATCTCCGCCCCGGTCGCGGTCGTCGTCACCGGAGGAAGTGGAGACAGTGACAACGATGGATTGCCGGATGCGTGGGAGACGGCAAACGGTTTGGTGGTGGGCGTGAATGACGCCGGACTCGATCCGGATGGTGACGGTATGACCAACTTGCAGGAGTATCTGGCGGGGACTAATCCACAGGACAGCGGCAGCGTGTTGCGGTTGGAAGCGTTTGCCGGCCCAGCGGGCGTTTTGCTGCGTTTCACCGCCCAGCCCGGAAAGAGCTATTCGCTCCAGTTCCGCAATAATCTGGCAACCGATCTCTGGCAGTCCTACTCCAACCTGGGGCCTTTCTCGGTGAGCCAGACGGTTCAGATGACTGATCCTTCAACAACCT
>JANYBF010000039.1 GCA_025360895.1 Verrucomicrobiota bacterium | reverse complement strand
TCCCGCAACGGTGCGCCGGTGCCCCAGCAGGTGACCGTGGGAGCGTCGGCCGTTTTAGCCTCGTGAAATTTCCGGATGAGCGCGGGCAGGACATGAGAGGATTGGAGATCGAAGTTGTCATTCAACCCGTACATGTTCGTGGGCATCGCCGAAATGAAATCGCAGCCGTATTGGCGGCGATAGGCCTGGCACAGCTTGATGCCGGCAATTTTGGCGATGGCATACCACTGATTCGTGGGCTCCAAGGGCCCGCTCAGCAAATGGTCTTCGTTCATCGGTTGGGGGGCCAGTCGGGGATAGATGCAGGAGCTGCCGAGAAAAAGCAGCTTTTTCACCCCGGCTTTCCACGCACCATGGATGAGGTGATTTTGAATTTGCAGATTGTCGTGGATAAACTCGGCGGGGCGGGAATCGTTGGCCAGGATCCCGCCGACCCGCGCGGCGGCCATGACGACGTACTCGGGTTTGATTTCAGCGTAAAACCGATTAACGGCGTCGGCGTCGCGCAATTCGAGTTCGGCATGCGTACGGCCGACGAGCTGCGTAAATCCGCGCCGCTCGAGTTCGCGCCAGATGGCGCTGCCTACCAGGCCGCGATGACCGGCGATGTAAATACAAGCGTGTTGCTTCATTGTCCTAGGGCGAATACTAATCCGGGCATGACCTTTGCGACAAGCGCGCAACAGTAGCTTCCGATTAGATTATGAGACTGAATCATTTTGGTACGCCAAGTCCTGATTCCGAACAGGCAACGATCCGGGCCGGCCGGCGTTCGGGGTGGGGGATGCCCCCGGCGGCGGCGGGTCGGATCCTGGTTGTTCTTGGTGCCCTTGCATTGATCAAGCTCGTGCTGCTAATCGGATTGCGGAAGCATCTGGAAGAAATCCATTGGCGTACCAATGCTGAGTCCGTGTCCGGGTTGGGCCGCTTCGCTTTCTATGCGCTGGCCGGGGTGCTGGTTTACACGCTGATCCAGTTCGGCCGGCAGTGTCAACCGGCTGGGATCCGGGCGGTCCGGGTGGCGAATGCCGTGGTGCTTGGTTTCGGTGGGCTCTTGATCTTTCTGGCGTTTCATGAGGGGGACAAGAACTACTTGTATCCGGTCATGACGGAAGTGCTGAAGTGGAAGGACCTAGGGCCATACTTGAGTATGAATTTATTTTTCCGGCCGCCTTATCTGGCGGCTTGGGTTTTTGCGTACGGGGTTGGCTACTACTTGCTGGTTCGGTCGCGGCGCGAGCGACAGGCCTTTATTCTCACGGCGATATTCGCCGGGCTCTATTGGATAATTTGTTGGCAGGATTTCCTGTCGCGGAAGGGCGATTTGTGGGTAATTCTCCTGTTCGGGCTGCTGTCGGTATTCCTGCTGCGAAATTCCAAACGGGCGTTTCATCCGTTGTGGCTGCTCGTGCCAGTGGGCTGGACGCTGTTGGTTTGGGGGCTGTTCTGGCCGGTACTGCCGGAGGTGGGGCAATTACCACCATATTTCATACTGTTATCGGGTTCCCTGATAATCCTGTTCATCGCCGCTACCCTGCTGGCGAAGCGTGAAGGGTTTCTTCGTCCTTGGGCTTTTGTGGTCCCCTTTTTCTTTATTGCTGTGCTCTTGCTTTCCAACACGAATTATCCTTGGGCCGAAAACTTCAATAACCTCATCGGGTTTTCGGCAAAATTTCCGCACTACTTTCTTGGAGAATTACTCGTTTCCGGGATTTTGACCGTGGTGGCGATGCTTTATTACCGCCTGCGCCCCGGCGGTTCGTGGTGGTGGCTGGATGTGGTCGGTTTAAGCGTGATCGCACTGGCCGTGGTGGACCTCCGGTTGACGCAAATCATGGGGGTGCGCTTGGGTTGGGACGTGCTCGCCTTCGGGAGTGATCCGAAAATGATGTTGCGCATGGTGAAGCCACACCTGCCCATACTTTTCGGAGCGCTGGCCCTCGCCGGGGGAGGGTATTTCATCGTCGTGCGATTTGCCAGCAGGTGGTTGAGCCGAGGCGAGTCGGGGATCGAAGGTAATTCCCGGCATCTGCGCGGTTGGAGTCTGATTGGCGGTTTCACCATGTTTGCCTTGCTCGGGCCCGCCATCACGAAGCCGGACAATGCGGAAGGGCAAAGCATTTTTCGCCTGGTTCAGAGCAGTCCACTTTGGAAACAAACCCTGGTCCCCGCACAGAAACCCGAGGATTTTTTCCGGACGGCGACCGAGCTAGGCATGTTGGATCTGGCGACTCAAGCCAATGCCAGGACGGGTCGCCAAGCCCGGGATTTGAATGTGGTGCTCATTTTTCAGGAATCCACGTACAATCAACATTTGTCACTGTTTAGCAGCACCAATCTAACGCAACCACGCCTCTCGCAGTACCGGGACCGGATGGAAATTTTCCCAAATTTCTTTTCCAGTTTTGCCGCTTCCATTCATGCCCGATTCGCCACTTTCACGGGCCTTTATCCGATCTCAGATTTTAGCCAGTTTACGCTCAAACGGGTGCCCGTGAAGAGTATTTTTGAGGTGCTCGGGGAGCAGGGCTACGAATGTTCCATGTTCTACTCGTCCTATCTCGATTACACCGGCTTTCGGGATTTTTTGCAAAACCGTCACCTGGCGAAAATGTATGATGCGGATACCATGCCGGGCGAGCAAGGCGCGGAGCGCATTGCCTGGGGAATCAAGGAGGAATCCACCGCGCAGGCGATTCGCCGGCAACTCCAAAACTATGCGAGTTCAGGCCAACGCTTCTTTTTGACCTACGTGCCGGCGGCGCCCCATTATCCTTACGACAAAATCCCGAAAGAGTTTCACCAATTCAAATTGGGGCAACTCGGTGACTACTCGTCCGCCTACTTGAATGAGCTGCTGTATATGGACTCGATCATTGCGTCGATTGTGGATGACCTCAAAGCAACTGGCTTGTTGGACAAAACGCTGGTGGTGATTACCTCTGACCATGGGGAGATGCTGGGCGAAAATGGTGGACCCACGGGCCACGGCTGGCGGGTCACCCCCCAGTTGGCCAACGTCCCGCTTATCATTATGGACCCCGAACAAAAGGAACATAAAATCAACCCGACCATCGGTTCCCAAGTTGACTTGCTTCCCACGCTACTGGACGCGTTAAATCTGCCGGTGCCGTTGGGTGAACTATATCAAGGCCGTTCACTCTACGCAGCCTCTCCGGTCGAAAATCGCCGGATTTATTTGAATTCCTACGATGAATTTGCCGTTATTGCCGGGCATGAAATCCAAACCGGCAGCCGGCGGGATGAAACAGGCAGTCAATCCAGCCCTCCGGGTTTGGTTCATCACCTGTCAAATCAGGGTTCGGTGACGGTATTTACCGAGACCAACCGTGTTGCTCCCGACCGGATTTCCATCCGACGGTTCGATGATTTCCAAGCGAGTTTGCTCCAGAATTACGCCCTTTACCGTGATTCCCACCCGACCGTTCAATCTACCAACCGCCTTCATACCCATCGCTAAATCGGAACGATGGGTTTGGGTTCTCCAGTGTTTTCAGTGGCACTCGCATGGCAGGACGATCCCGGCTGTGGGAAATGAGTATCAACGCTCGCGCTCATCCTGGTCCTTCCCCGAGGAAAGGGAGAAGTCCGTGCCCGCTAATCCTGTTTCTGCTTCGCCGTTACCGGTGCGTGCTTCCTTTTTTGCTCCAGTAACCGCAGGAAAATTCGAACCGTTCACATTATCTGAAGCCGAGCGATGATACTTCCTCTCCTCGGGGGAGGGAGGTCCAGGGTGAGCGCGCTCCAAACCCCATCTGTCCGACGGCACTCCGGTTGTCGGGCGTTTGGCGTTCGGAGTTCTTCGTTTACGCGGCTTGGAATGGCCATCCGTCGGAAACCACCTGAAGGCGGAACTCCGAACGGGGCAGTTCCTCAATGCTGCGTCCGTTCCCATTCCACTGATTGCCCTTCCCTTGATGACCTCAGCCACCTCATTCCGACCTTAGCTCACAAATCAACGGCATCGTTGAGCACAACCCACGGTGGGAAAACTGTCTCATTCCGCGCCGGCTTGGACACTCATCCCACAAAATGGACAGCCAAGTTGGTCTCACTCCCGGGGAAACTACGGATGGCAGTCGGGAAAAAATCCTCGGTCGGAAAGGTGATTGGCCGTTGCGTTCGAGTTGTGGGTGGCTAGGTTTATTCCAGCGGCGGGCACTGGGCATTGAGTAAACCACGAAAGCATAAGATTTTAACTGTCTGCCGTTGGGTTCGTCTCACTAAACGAAAGTAAAACTGAATATGAAAATGAAACAATCCGTTAATGGGGGCTTCACTTTGGTGGAGATCATGATTGTGGTGGCCATCATCGGTTTGCTCGCGGCGATCGCCATTCCGAACTTTGTCAAAGCCCGAAATACCGCTCAGGCCGGCGCTTGCATCA
>JANYBF010000035.1 GCA_025360895.1 Verrucomicrobiota bacterium | reverse complement strand
CCCAACCACAAAGCACGTCCATCCCAATGCTCCTACGCGTGGGCGTTCAAAATCAAAGTGAAATGATTGGGCATCGTCGAGGCAGATTGACGAAGCGCTCATCAATGTGCGACACTCCAACTCACTGCTCGCCCCGGGCTTGCTGTTCAGCGAATTGCGTGAAGCCAGCGCCCTGCAAGGAACTCTTTTGAACTATGAAATGCAATAAAGTCACGAGCCACGCCGTCCAGCCAGCCACGATGAACGCGCCTTTGCACAGCCAACGCGACCTGCTTAAGGCAGGGGTCGGAGTAAGCCTGCTGGTTTTCATGTGCGGTCTGAACGCACTGACAGCTGCGACCCAGCAGGCCGATTTCTACGTCTCGACCAACGGCAACGACTCCTGGTCAGGCCAGTCGGCTATGCCGAAGGCAAACCGATCGGATGGGCCGTTCGCCACGCTGGACAAGGCCCGGACGGCGGTGGCGGGCCTGCGCCAGGCACAGCCGAACCGGGCCGCGCCCGTCACTGTTACGATCGCCGATGGAACGTATTCGCTCACCGCGCCTATCACCTTCACACCCGCCGATTCGGGCACGGCACCGTCCCCCACGGTCTATGCGGCCGCGCCCGGCGCGACGCCAGTCTTCACGGCCGGGCGGCGGCTGCGCGGGTTCAAGGTCGAGAACGGGCGGTGGACGCTGACGATCCCCGAGGTCAAGGAAGGCAAGTGGAACTTCTGCCAACTCTGGGCCGACGGCCAGCGGCGTTTCCGGCCGCGTTTGCCAAGCAACGGCTACTTCCTGATCGCCGACGCCCTGCCCCCCAGCGAGAAGACCGGCAAACGGGGGTTTGACCGCTTCAAGTTTCGTGAGGGCGACATCCAGCCCGATTGGGCCAACCGTTCGGATGTGGAAGCCATCGTTTTTCATCTATGGGCCATCTCCCATCTCCGGATCGCCGCGGTGGATCCGGCGGAGCAGGTCGTGGCTTTTACCGGCAGCACATCGTCAACCGAATGGTGGGGCGCAATGCCCAAGAACCGCCGCTACTTTGTCGAGAACGTCAAGGAGGCCCTGTCTGAGCCTGGCCAGTGGTATCTCGATCGGCCTACCGGACTGTTGACCTATATCCCCGTGCCGGGAGAGGACCCGGCCAAGACGGAGATCATCGCGCCGCTCCTGGACACCGTACTCATCCTCAAAGGCTCGCTCGACCAGGGGCGATACGTCGCCCACCTCACTTTCCGTGGCCTGGCGTTCGGCCACAACAACTGGAATTCGCCGCCCGAAGGCAACAGCTATCCGCAAGCCGAGGTCAATCTCCGCGCGGCCGTCACCGCGGACGGCGCGCGTCACTGCACCCTCGACCGATGCACCATCCGCAACACCGCGACCTACGCTATCGACTTGGGCGCCGGCTGCAAAGACAACGCCGTATTGAACTGCACACTCGACGACTTGGGCGCCGGCGGTATCAAGATCGGCACGACCGAGATTCTGGCTGAGGACAAGCAAGCGTCGGGTAACACACTGCACAACTGCGTGATCAGTCACGGCGGCAGGCTCCATCCGGCCGCGGTTGGCGTGTGGATCGGCCAGTCGCCCAACAACGCCATCGAGCACAACACGATCACCGATTTCTACTGCACGGGCATTTCGCTGGGCTGGACATGGGGCTATGGCAACCACGCCGGTCATCACACCCAGATTGCCTGGAACCACGTTTACAACATCGGCCAGACCGTCCTGTCCGACATGGGCGGCTTCTATTCCCTGGGCAACGCGGAGGGCACCGTGCTGCACCACAACCTGTTTCACGACATTGACTCCTTCGACTACGGCGGCTGGGGCATCTACTTTGACGAGGGCACGACGCGTATCGTGGCGGAAAGCAACATCGTCTATCACGCCAAGACCGGTGGCTTCCACCAGCATTACGGCAAGGAAAACATCTTCCGCAACAACATCGTCGCGTTCTGCCGCCTCGACCAACTGCAACGCACTCGCGATGAGGAACACTCTTCGTTTACCTTCGAGCGGAACATTGTGTATTTCGACCAGGGCACGCTCTTCGGCTCGAACTGGAAAAACGACCGCTTCGAAATGACTCGCAATCTCTACTGGCGCACTGACGGCAAGCCCATCGTAGGCTGGAACAACACGCCATGGAAGGAGTGGCAAGCCAAGGGTCACGACGTGGACTCCCTGATTGAGGATCCGCTGTTTGTCGCTGCGGAGCGCTTTGACTTCCGCCTCAAACCCGGATCCCCCGCCGCGAAGTTGGGCATCCAGCCGATCGATCTGACCGGTGTGGGCAGCGCGCTCCCGGTGCCGCCCGCTCCCAAGTCACCCGCGTTCCCGATCCCCGACCCGTCACTGCCGCGAAAGTGAGCGCGGAGCGAGCCATGGAAATGAAGCCAGAGCTCGGCAGGCTGCTGCGAGTTCGCGGGCGCCGATTTGCCGTGAACGCACGCCAAACCATTCTGCCCGCCACGCCAATCCAGCAATACCGGCCCGTCGCCGCGAAGGACAAAAAGAAACCCATTAGGAACCGACGCCACTGCCTTCAAACCAGCCTCAGTTGCGCTGCCTTGACCACAGCCCCGTTCGCGACGGTTGCCGCAGACAGCACCACAACTAAACCTCGCATTCCCATCGGCTTCCTTGGCGCGACGTATTCGCACGGCCCTGGCGCTGCGTCTTCGCTGCGGAGTGCGGCTGCGGGTGAGGTTGATGGAGTGAAAGTGTCCTGACGATGCGAGTACAACTACAACGACACGGCGGTGACAGAACTGGCTACCGGAGCGCCAGACGGGCGGGGCGAATTACGCCTACAACCCACCTCCGCCACCCGCCGTGCCGGCGGTCTGGCCGTCCCGTTGTCGTAAGGTGGCCAAACAGAGACCCGATCCAAGAACGCGGCGGGATTAATCTCTACGGCTACGTTGGAAACAGTCCGGTGAACTACATAGACCCGCTGGGGCTATTGATGCCGGATCGTTACGAGGAGATTGTGGTAGGGCTACCGCAATACCTGAAAGGGGTCAATCCCGGCAATTGACAATGAGCCTCGCATGGGAGGTTCAATTGCGCGGCGGGCGGGCAGTTGTGGACCGAAGACGGCCCGTGGAGCAGTGACACCGTGACCAACACCGACAACTAGCGGGTGCGAACCGGATTGAGTCTGGCGCAACCCACCGACCGGTGGACGAACGGCTTCGGCTACGATGCCGCGAAGCGGTTGTCCGGCGTTACTTCTCCCGCCGGGACGTTCAGCTACACGCTCGCGGCGGCGAGTCAGGCGAGTCCTCTGTTAATTTGCTTGCCGCGCAGCGGCCAGTCTTTAACGTCTTTCCAGATCATGTCCGACAATACAAAGAAACGAACAGTGACAAAACCTCCGGGCCGTAATCATCCGGCGACCACCGGGAAAGCCAAAGCTGCAACAAAGAAGACCGGGCGAGCCGCGGCGCCAAAAAAAGCAGGGCTGGATTCGGAAACCGAGTTTCTCAAAAAAGGGAAGGACGAATTCGACACCAGTTTTCTGCGAAAGCTGGCCGGGGCCTCGGATACGGAGATTTTGCGCCGCGGCAAACCCGCTGCTGACACGGCGTTCCGCAGTAAGAGCAAAAGCGAACTCGACACCGCCTTCTTTAAGAAATCGGATACCAGCGGCGCGGTCGCCGCGCCCGAACGCGAGCGTGGCAGCTACGACGGCGATACCGCGATCAAACTTTATCTTCGCGAGATCGGTCAGGTCAAACTGCTGACCCCGCAGGAGGAAATCCAACTCGCCGCCCGTATCAAAAAGGGCGACAAGCGGGCGCGGGAACACATGATCAAGGCCAACCTGCGCCTGGTTGTCAAGATCGCCCGCGACTACGAAGGCATCGGCCTGCCGCTGCTGGATTTGATCAGCGAAGGCAACATTGGTCTGATGAAGGCGGTGGAACGGTTTGACCCAGCCAAGGGTGGAAAGCTTTCGACTTACGGCTCCTGGTGGATCAAACAAGCCATCAAGCGGGCGCTGGCGAACCAATCCAAGACCATCCGCCTGCCCGTGCATCTGGTGGATAAAATTGCCAAAATGCGGCGCCGCGGGATGCAGTTGCATGAAGAACTCGGTCGTGAGCCGACGGACGAAGAATTGGCCGACGCACTCCAGACCACTGCCTCCCGGATCGCACAGATGCGCATGGCATCCGTCCGTCCCACGTCGCTCGATGCCCCGATTGGTGACGACGATTCCAACAGTTATTCCGAGGTGGTGCAGGACGAAAATGCCGAGACGCCGTACGAAATGCTGGAGGACAAAACCGTCACCGGCATGCTTACCGAGATGGTGACGAAACTCGACCCGCGGGAAGCCACCATCCTGCGGTTTCGGTTCGGCCTCGACGGCGGCTCCGAGCGGACGTTGGAAGAGGTAGGCCAGAAATTCAACGTCACCCGTGAGCGCGTGCGTCAAATTCAGAATATCGCCTTGCGCAAAATGCGTAAGATGATTGAAAAATTGGAAGCCACTCGCCGCTGAACCTTTTCCCGGAAGTCTATCTCCATGAGTTCATCCCGTCCCACCGTGGTTGAAATCGAACGTGCCATCCGCACCATTCCGGATTTTCCCAGCCCGGGCATTCAATTCAAGGACATCACGCCGCTGCTGGGAGATGCGCGGCTCTTTGCCGGCGCGATTGATCGGCTCACGGAAAATTTTGAACCCGGGAGCGTGGACGCCGTGGTGGGGATTGACGCCCGGGGATTCATTTTTGCGGCCGCGGCGGCGGTCCAGCTTCAAGCTGGCTTCATCCCGGTGCGCAAGAAAGGCAAACTGCCCTACCAAACCCACGAACAGGATTATGCGTTGGAATACGGTCACGCCACGGTTGCCATCCATGTGGACGCGCTCAAACCCGGCAGCCGGGTGCTGTTGATCGACGATCTGCTCGCCACTGGCGGTACCGCTTCGGCGGCGGCGGCGTTGGTCAAAAAACTAGGCGCGCACATTCTGGAAGCCGGGTTTCTGATCGAACTCAAGTTTCTCAACGGACGGGAGAAATTGTCGGGCTTTCCCGTGCGTTCGCTGGTGGTTTATTGAAAACCTCCCGGGACAGCCTCCGGCCAGCTCCCGCCGCGGCTTGAAAATTTTTCTCTTCGCGCGTTTCCGCGATTGCAAACGGCGACGGTGGGTCTTACGATCCCTTTCAAGCAATTAAAACCACGCCCCAAAAGTAACCAACTATGAATCGTTTTACCCAAACCCTGCTGGGCCTGATCGCCGTAGTGTCCACCGCCACATTTGCCGCCGAGTTGAAGTATTCCAGCGTGCCCGATTTCTTCGAGCAAAATCCGGGCGGCCTGCCCCTGGGCCCATGCCACGGCGGCGTGGTGCTGGACAAGAAGGGCAATATTTACGTCACCACTGACACGGAGCGGGGCATTATAGTCTTTTCGCCCAAGGGCAAGTTCTTGCGCGCCATTGGGCCGACGCGGATCCACGCGCTGGAAATCCGCGCGGAAAAAGGTGGAGAGTTCATTTACGCCGCACGGCCAGCGGATCACGAAGTCGTCAAGCTCAAACTTGATGGCGAGCAGTTGTGGGCGATTCATTATCCGCCGGAGGCGGGGATCTACAAAGACGAGAAAGGGTTTAACCCCTGCGCGGTCACCGTCGCGCCGGATGGTTCGATTTTCATCGCCGATGGCTACGGGGCGAACTATGTGCTCAAGTTTGATAAAGACCGCAAGTTCGTGAAAGCCTTCGGCGGACCGGGCGAGGCGGAAGGGAAGTTCAACACCTGTCACGGCATTGGTTTGGACAAGCGGCAGGGCAAACCGCTGTTGCTGGTTTGCAACCGCAATAACAATCGGGTGGAGTACTGGGATCTCGACGGTAACTTTGTAAAGGTCATTCAGAAAGACCTGCGGCAGCCCGCCGCGGTACAGATCCAGGGCGATTACGCGGTGTTCCCGGAATTGCAAGGCCGGGTCACGGTTTTGGACAAGGCCGGCGACATCGTCGCCCAGGTGGGTGACAATCCCAACGAAAAGCAACGGGCCAACTTCGGCCTGCCCCCGGACCAGTGGACGGAAGGCATTTGTAACTCACCACATGGCGCTTCAATTGATAAGAAAGGTGACCTTCTCGTAGCGGAGTGGAGTAAATTTGGTCGCCTCCACAAGTTCATCAAGGTGAA
>JANYBF010000005.1 GCA_025360895.1 Verrucomicrobiota bacterium | reverse complement strand
CCGGCCGGAGGCGGCGATAAATATCCTTGAGCGCTTCCTCTTCATTTTTCGCCGGATCTTTCTTCATGCACTTGATGATGATGCCCTCATCAACGGAAGTATCCACGACCTTGATCTTGGTCACGCCAAGTTCGGCGATCTGCTTGACCACCGCCTTGGACAGCGGCTCGAAAGCGCGCGCGACGACCAGCCCCTTGTCTTCATCGGTGGCGTCCTGAATCAGAACTTTGTTCTGCAAGTCATCCAGCTTTTCAGCTTCCTTGACCGTGAGATCTTCGACCTCGTAGAACAGCTTGAGAATTTCCTCATCCGTGCCGCGATGCTTGTCGGCGTCCTTTTTGGATTCCTTGGCATCGCCATCCAGGAAGGCGAGCGCCCGAAACAGCGTCGTGGTGAGAAATTTCCGGCGGCGCTTTTTGCGGTCCAGATAAACGTAGAGCAGATCGCTCGTGTCGAACTGCGCTTCATACCACGAACCCCGATCGGGAATAACCCGAAAACTATGGAGTTTCTTGCCGTTTGGATGAATCGTCTCCTCGAACGCAATGCCCGGGGAACGATGCAACTGGCTGACAATAACGCGCTCGGCCCCATTGATGACAAACGTGCCCTGCGGTGTCATCAGCGGCAGTTCACCCATGAACACGCGCTCTTCCTTGCTACCTTTTTCATCCTTGAGCAGGAACGTGACATAGAGCGGCGCGCCGTAGGTCAGGCCCTCGCGCAAACATTCGAGCCAGTCAATTTTGGGCGGCCCAATTTCGTAGGAATGAAAATCCAAGACGCATTTGCCGTCGTAGCTCTCAATCGGGAAGACCTCGGTAAAGACCGCCTGCATGCCCAAGTTTTTGCGCTTGGACTGCGGCAGATCAGCCTGGAGGAATTCCTTGTAGGACGTGGTTTGCAGTTCGATCAAGTTCGGGGGGACAATGATCTCTTTGATTTTACCGAAATTGACTCGTTCAGTGGCTCGCGATGGCATTTGGACCTTTTCTACGTGGCCGGTCTTACGACCGAACCGTTAGTTTTACAAAAACGACACTAGGCAAGCACGCGACGTTCAATCGCGAACTTGCCGACTCCCGAACCTCGAACCTCTTCAAGGCTCTGCTGTTCTCTCCGGTTAATCGGAAATTTTCTCGGTCGCGGGCGAAAGCGGGGCGACGCCGTTTCGCGACGCCGCCCCACGTATTCAACCCGTGATTACTTGACTTCGACTTTGGCGCCAGCCTCTTCCAACTTCTTCTTGGCGGCGTCGCTGTCGGCTTTGTTCGCGCCTTCCAAGATTGGCTTGGGCGCACCTTCCACGAGGGCTTTGGCTTCGGCCAATCCCAAACCGGCCTTGATTTCGCGGACGGCTTTGATCACGGAAATCTTCTTGTCCGCAGGCAAGGAGGCGAGGATCACGTCGAATGTGTCCTTCGCAGCTTCCGGAGCGGCAGCAGCCCCGCCAGCGGCAGCAGCGGCGGCAACCGGAGCCGCAGCGGTAACGCCCCACTTCTCTTCCAATTTTTTGACGAGGTCGGCGGCTTCAATGACCGTCAATTTGCTTAGTTCTTCAACGATGTTTGCGATGTCTGCCATAGTATTACTCTTGTCTTTCTGTTCGTATCGTCGTCAGCCGTGGCCACGGATGTTTTGAGTTCACAGCCTGTGAACCGACGATTTACGTGTTTGTTTGTTTACTCCCACCGATGGCTGGTCGGCAGGAAATTGATTTACGCGATGGTTTACGCGGCTTGCTCGGACTTCGCCTTGATAACGCGGGCTAGTTGCGATCCCGGGGTATTAAGCAAGACAACGAGCTTCGTGGCCGGGGCGCTAATCACGCCCAGCAATTTGCCGCGCAGGACTTCGATGCTCGGCAATTCCGCCAGCGTCATGATGTCAGCCAGTTCCATGCGCTTGCTGTTCAGATACCCGAACTTGATCTTTAATTTTTCGTTATCCTTGCCAAATGTTTTCAGCACTTTTGCGGTCGCTGAAACATCTTTCTGGCCGGTGACGACGGCAACCTGCCCCTCAAGGGCGCCATTCAAATCTGCCACGCCCGCTTCCTTGGCGGCGATGCGGAAGATAGAATTCTTGACGACATGAACTTCCGCGCCCGCCTTGACCAGGCTCTTACGGAGGTTCGTCATCTGCTCAACCTTCAGCCCGTGATAGCTCACCACAATGAAGAAGGGGGAGGCATTCAGGCGACCGATATACTCTTTTGTGAGAATTTGCTTTTCTGAGCGCATGGATGAAAAATAAGTTGTAGGTTAGTGATCCCCGAATTCGCGAATGTCCAACCGCACGGGTGGACTCATTGTCGCCGAAATTGTGCAGCTATGAATGTAAGTGCCCTTCACGGCCGAGGGCTTGGCCTTCGCCACTGCGTCAATCACGGCACGGGCATTTTCCTCGATTTGCGCCGGCGGAAACGAAACCTTGCCGACGGCCACATGAATATTGCCCGCCTTATCAACCTTGAACTCGACGCGGCCAGCCTTGACTTCCTTGACGGCTTTCGCGGTGTCTTCCGTCACGGTGCCGGTTTTAGGGTTCGGCATGAGCCCGCGCGGTCCGAGCACTTTGCCCAGTTTGCGCACCTCGATCATGGCCTCCGGCGTGGCCACGGCCACGTCAAAGTCCGACCACCCGCCATTGCACTTGGCGACCATGTCTTCAAAGCCAACGAACTCCGCACCAGCCGCCTTTGCGGCGTCGGCCGCAGCGCCGCTTTTGGCAAACACCAGCACCCGGACATTCTTGCCGCTGCCATTGGGTAACGGAACGGTGCCACGCACCATCTGATCGGATTGCTTCGGGTCCACGCCGAGACGGAACGCGAGGTCAACCGTTTCGTTAAATTTCGCTTTTGGGAATTTGCCCAGAACGCCCACGGCGTCCTTGAGTGTGTACGCCTTGGCGGCATCCACTTGTTCGAGGGCTTTTTTGAATCTTTTGCTTGGCATATTTATGAGCGGTGCATGCGAGTCGCGTGGACTCTCCCGCGTTGATGGTTTATCCGACGACTTCAATGCCCATGCTACGGGCGGTACCTGAGACGACGCGAAATGCGGCTTCCTCTGAAGCCGTATTCATGTCAGTCTTCTTCATTTTCACGATCTCCAGCACCTGCTTGCGCGTCACCTTACCAACCTTTTCCTTGTTCGGCACTTTTGACCCGGCCGTGATACCCGCCGCCTTTTTGAGCAGGACGGAGGCAGGCGGTGACTTCGTGATGAAGGTAAAAGACTTGTCTTGGTAAACCGTGATAACCACGGGAATAACAAGGCCCGCATCACCCTTGGTGACCGCGTTAAATTCCTTGCAGAAACCCATGATGTTTACGCCGTGCTGACCGAGCGCCGGCCCGACGGGCGGCGCGGGATTCGCCTGACCGGCGGGAATCTGCAATTTGATGATGCCTGTGACTTTCTTTGCCATAAAATAAATGCTCGATTGGAGTAAGAAGCGATGATTACATCACTCCATTATTCCTAACCTTTTTCCACTTGCCAGTATTCCAATTCCACCGGCGTATTCCGTCCAAAAATGTTGACCGTGACCTTTAGCTTACCACGATCCGGATCCACTTCCTCAATCACACCGCCAAAATTAAGAAACGGTCCGTTGTTGATCTTAACGGTTTCGCCGACGTTAAAGGCGACCTTCGGCCGTTCAGTTTCTTCGGACGCGGAAACCACCGACTTGATCGTCTCCATCTCCTCGTCCGTCGCGGTATGTGGATGTTCGCCCCCCACAAAGCCAATCGCACCCTGAGTTTCCTTGATAAAATAGAACGGTTTCGGAATTACGCGGTTGCCCTCATCAAGCAGCGCCATGTGGATATACACATAGCCCGGGTGCAACTTCCGATTCGTAACCGTTTTCTTCTGATTGCGCACCTCGACGACTTTTTCCATCGGCACGAGGACTTCAGAAATGTACTCGCCCATTTCCTCGGACTTGATGCGCTTCTCAATGCTCTCTTTAACCTTCTGCTCCTGGCCGGAGAGAGTATGGATCACAAACCACTGGTTTTTCATGCGGCCTAGAGTTTGATGAACACCACGAACAAAATTTGATCCGCTGCAAACGTGAACACGCCCAGTAAGAGAATGGCGGCCATCACCACCACGGTCGAACCCTTGAGTTCAACCCAAGTCGGCCAGGTACATTTCCTTAATTCCTCCATCGTCTGCCGCCAGTAAACGCTGAAACGCTGGAGTTGTCCCTGCCACCAAAGGAGGCCGAAGACGACCCCAATTAGCGCGACCCAAATCAAACTTGTTGTTAAGTTCACAATTATGCTGGCGGAGAGGGAGGGATTCGAACCCCCGTTCCACTTACGTGGAAAGCGGTTTTCAAGACCGCCGCGATAGACCACTCTGCCACCTCTCCAGCCTGGATTGGCAGGGCGTGAAGGACTTGAACCTTCAACCAACGGTTTTGGAGACCGCTACTCTACCAATTGAGCTAACGCCCTACTC
>JANYBF010000128.1 GCA_025360895.1 Verrucomicrobiota bacterium | reverse complement strand
CGCAAAATGCCGGCATGGGCTGGAATCCCGCCGAACTCGGCCGCCAACAATTTCTCATCCTCAGCACGCAAGGTGGATTGCGCGCGCCCGACGGCCAGCCGATTGCGCTCGGCTATCATACCGGGCATTGGGAAATCGGGTTGCTCGTGCAGGCGGCGGCAGAGGAGTTCCGGCGGCTGAAAACCATTCCGTTCGCCGGCTTTTGTTCCGACCCCTGCGATGGTCGGACGCAGGGAACCGTGGGCATGTTCGACAGCCTGCCGTATCGGAACGACGCCGCGATAATTTTCCGGCGGCTCGCGCGTTCGCTGCCGCTGCGCGCCGGTGTGCTCGGCATCGCGACGTGCGACAAAGGCTTGCCCGCAATGATGATGGCCGTGGCCGGGCTGCGCGATTTGCCGAGTGTGGTCGTGCCGGGTGGGGTTACTTTGCCACCCACCAACGGTGAAGATGCGGGCGCCGTGCAAACGCTCGGGACGCGTTTCGCACACGGCATGGTTTCGCTTTCGGAAGAGGCGGACTTGGGTTGCCGCGCGTGTGCGTCGCCCGGCGGCGGTTGTCAATTCCTCGGCACCGCAGCCACGTCCCAAGTGGTGAGCGAGGCCCTGGGACTTTCGTTGCCCCACTCGGCGCTCGCCCCTTCCGGGCAGCCCGTGTGGCTGGACATAGCCCGCCGTTCGGCCCGCGCGCTTTTTGGATAGGGCGAACGCAAGCTGGCCACGCGCGATATCCTTACGCCCGCCAGCCTCCAAAACGCGATGGTGCTGCATGCGGCGTTTGGCGGCTCGACGAACCTGTTGTTACACATCCCCGCCATCGCCCATGCCGCCGGAATAAAGCTGCCGACCGTGGACGATTGGATTGCCGTGAATCGCCGCGTGCCGCGGCTGGTCAGTGTTTTGCCGAACGGGCCGATCCAGCATCCCACCGTGCGCGTGTTTCTGGCGGGCGGCGTACCGGAAGTGATGTTGCACCTGCGCCAACTGGGGTTGCTCGACACCACCGCACTCACTGTTACCGGCAAAACTTTGGGCGAAAATCTGGATTGGTGGGAAAAGTCTGAACGACGAACACGTTTCCGTGAGTTGCTCCAGCAACAGGATGGGGTCAGCGCCGATGAAGTCATCTTCGCGCCCGAACAAGCCAAAGCGCGGGGCCTGAGCGGTACGCTGGTTTTCCCGCGCGGCAATCTGGCGCCGGAAGGTTCACTGCTCAAAGCCGCCGCGATTGATTCGAGCGTCGTGGATGCGAATGGAGTTTATCACAAGGAAGGACCCGCGCGCGTTTTCGTCAGCGAGAAAGCCGCGATGACCGCAATCAAACAGGGCCACATTCGCAGCGGCGATGTGCTGGTGCTGACCGGCATTGGACCGATGGGCACGGGCATGGAGGAAACCTACCAGGTGACCGGCGCATTGAAACAACTGCCGTACGGCAAGGATGTCGCGCTCCTCACCGATGCGCGTTTCTCTGGCGTGTCAACGGGCGCGTGTATCGGTCACATCGGCCCGGAAGGATTGGCGGGCGGCCCGATCGGCAAGGTCCTGGAGGGGGATATTATCCGCATCCACATTGATCGCCAGCGCCTGGAAGGCAGCATTGATCTCGTCGGGGAAGGCGAGCACCGCTTCACGCCGGAAGCCGGCGCGAAGATTCTGGCGCACCGCGCCACCCGGAAAGATTTGACGCCCCACGTCGCCCTGCCGGACGACACCCGCCTCTGGGCCGCATTGCAACTGGCCGGTGGCGGCACCTGGGCCGGGTGCGTTTATGATGCTGATCGTATCCTGGAACGGCTTGAAGCCGGGCGCGTGGCGTTGATGAAACCGTAGCCAATTGGTTGCATCGTCCAGGCGCCGTACCCGGGCATTTACGAATTGGGATTTTCGGATTACGCTCTCCCCCGCTGTGCTCAATCTTGAACAACTCGCCGGACTGCTGGAGCAGAATCGCGCCGCCGCGTCCGGGCGCGTGCGGGAATTCGCCATTGGTGGCAAAGCTTTCGCATTCAACTCCCAACCGGCCATCATGGGCGTGCTTAATCTCTCGGCCGATTCGTGGTATCGCGAAAGTGTTTGTCTGACGACCGAAGCGGCGGTGCAGCGCGGCAAGGTTTTGCACGCGCAAGGCGCGGACATCGTGGACGTGGGCGCGGAATCCACGCTCGCGGCGGCGGCCCGAGTGGATGCTGCCGGGCAAAACTCCAAACTACTGCCGGTGGTGCGCGCGTTGCGTGCCGCCGGGGTTTTGGTTTCCGTGGAGACGTATCAACCGGCGGTCACCCGCGCCTGTCTCGAAGCGGGGGCCAACGTCTTGAACCTCACCGGCACCGATCGCAGTGACGAATTATTTCGTCTGGTCGCGGCGCACGAGGCGGCGGTGATTATCTGTTACGTGCCGGGCGCCAACGTCCGGGAGGTTGGCGATTTTGATCTGGCCGCTGATCCCATTGCGATGATGTATGAGTACTTTGCCCGGCAGATTGAGAGCGCGCAGAAGAATGGGGTGGACCGCATCTTCCTGGATCCCGGCCTGGGTTTCTACTATCGCAACCTCCAAGACAGCGCGGTTCGCGTGCGGCATCAGATGAACGTTTTCCTGAACACGTTTCGCCTGCGGCCGCTGGGGTTCCCGATTTGTCACGCGCTGCCGCACGCCTTTGAATTTTTCGGCGATGAAGTGCGCTGCGCCGAGCCGTTCTTTGCCGTCCTGGCGGCGTTGGGCAAAACCGATCTGTTCCGCACGCACGAGGTGCCGCGAATCAAGGCGGTGCTGGATACGATGAAAGTATTGTGATGCGTGGGGCGTTTTCGGCACCGACGCGCCCGGAGTTCTTCTCGCTGAATCCGGATCTATCTCAAACCTCGTAGTCGCCAACGTGCGGAGGCGGGTCGCTTGGGTCGCGGGCTGCTCCGCCTCCGCACGTCGGCGGCTACAATCGGTTGGCGTTTCGGGCGCGGTGCGAAATCTTCGGGTCAACTGCGTTTCACCAAAAATACCCCCTCCTCACCCGACATCGTGATCCACTCGGCCTGGATTGATAAACCGCAGTTCGCCAGTGCCCGGCGAACGAGCGTGGGCGTGTACCGATAGGAAAAGAAAAGTTGAATTGCGTCCCCCGCAGAGAAGGTAAACCGCTCGTTTTCAACCCGGATCTGCCGTGCCCGCGTGAAGTGAAACCGGGCCACAACCCGTTTTAATCCCGCACCCGACGCTGTTTCCTCAATGCCAAAGCGCAACTCGCCGTCGCCGCGTTCCACCCCCAGATCCAGCAGAAACGTCAGCAACCAGTCGCGCGTCAGGGCATTGTCGTATTGGGGCAAGATTGTTTGGATGCCGGCGGCGTAGTCCCGGCCCGGCGCGAGGTTCGCGCTGAACAGGAGAAAATCCTCCGGGCGAATGAGCGCTGCGAGCTTGGGCAGAATGTCGCCCGGCTCGAAATTCGGGATCATGCCAAAGCAGGTGATGAGCCGTGCCACCCCCGGTGGGCCGTGCCTGGCAAAAATCTCTGGCCAATCATCCGCCGTCGCGAGATCACAAACGAGGGGAAAACATTTTTCCGCCGGCACGACCGCGAGCGCCGTCTGCCGCGCGACGAGCGTCATGGCCACCGCGACATCGCAGGGGGTGTAGCTGATTTCCTTGCCCGCCGCGCGCAGCAATTTCAGCAGGCGCGTGTCCTTCTGCCCGCCGCCACAGCCGAGGCCGAGAACGTGGATCGCCTGGCTTGCAATGGGGGCGACCGCCCTGGCGAAGGCGCGGTCGTACGTCGCGGCGCAATCGGCGTCGTTGCGGGAGGGTGAGTGGGCCTGGTGCAAAGCGAGCCACTGGTTGGTCTGCTTGACTGAATCGTAATGGAACTTGTGGTTTACCTGGCGGGTGCGGAGGGCGGTGAGGAGATCGTGCCGGACCCGTTCCGGGAATTGACTGGCGTGAATGATGACGTGGGCGGTGGACGACATGGTTGGAATTGGGAGGCTTAAAATTCAAACGCCTCGTTTAACTTTCCGCACTGGGAACAGCGCGAGCGGTCCACGTCCGGGTCATCGGTGTAAACCAGACCGCATTTCGCGCAGCGGAAGATGCGGTCTTCGTTCGCCGCCGGACGAAAACGGCGCCGGCGAGTCTCCGAGTAAAGGGTGAGGACGCCCAACGCGGCGAGCAGCAGGGTCACATAGGCAAAGAGGAGGGTGGGGGTGGACATGCGCTTTGTTAATTCGCCCAACCGGTTGAGCTCGTTTGAAACGTAGCCGCCGACGTAAGCTGGCTCGGACTTTTGACCGGCGCGCCGCGCAACGACCAGGTGGTTTGCGGCACCTGACGTGGTCGGCGGCCGAGGCTGGGGGGTTCCAGCCGGCGCTGAGAGAGTGGAAGTGAATCTTTCATGGGGATGCCGGGGTTGTGTTCGTCTGGGGCACCGTGTGCCATTGAAAAATCAGCGTGCCGCGAGTCAGTTTAGCGGAGCTGGGGAGGGGTGCGAAACGGGCGGTCCGCGCGAGTTTGAGCGCCAGCTGATCGGCTTCCTTCGATCCGCTGCCGGGCAGCAGCAGCGCGGGGGAAAGGGTTTGTCCATTGGCTTCCACCCATACCTGAACCACACTGTTCGTCAACCAATCCGCTGCGGGCCAGGCCGGTAATTCGATGGGGGCATTGAGCCATGGTCTTTGCATGAGTTCACCCCTGAGGCTTAGGACCGAGCGGCGACCGGTGATGAAGTTCAGATCGGGGGGCGGCACAGACGTTGGTTCTGGCGGCGGCAAGGTTTCGATCTGAAGCCGGGCGAGGTCTTTCGGGTTCTGGTGTTGCTGGAAGGTCACGCCCAGTTGGTCGCCAGCCAGGGCGAGCAGGCGTGGGGGTTCGGTCCAGCGGAACGGCGCGAATTCGATTGGCCGCCGCCGCAGCCAGGCCGCGCCGGCAAAACCATTCGGATGCGGCAGGGCAAAAAGGGTCGGGTCGTCGAGTTCTTCCCGTTCGCTTCGGTGCGTCGTCAATTGCAGCCCAGGGGCATTGACGATCGCGTGGGGCACGATTGGCTTGCGGTCGCCGAAGGCGAAGAGGAATCCGATGTGGGCGACGAAGGTCAGGCCAATCAAGAGCGCCCAGCGATGCCACGGCCAGGAACTTTCGGCGGGCGTCGTTGGCGTGGCATTCATGGCCGGGCGGGGGCCGCCACGGCGCGCGGCAACGTCGCTAGCAGCGCCGCGTGAATGCCGGCGTCGCGGGCGAGCAAGGTGAGGTGCAGGAGGTTTTCCTGCCGGACC
>JANYBF010000594.1 GCA_025360895.1 Verrucomicrobiota bacterium | reverse complement strand
GAGCCAAAAACGCCGGGTGGGGGTGAAGCGAAAACGCCGGGTGAGGGCACCCGGCCTACAACATGAAAGCGCACCATTTATCTGTAGGCCGTGTGCCCACACACGGCGCAGGCACATGGCGTGCGGGAAACGCCGGGTCGGGGGACCCGGCCTACAACGCGATGCCCACCGCCGTTGTAGGCCGCGTGCCCTCACGCGGCGGGGACGGGCACCCCAAAAAAATGGAGGCGGTGTGGAATTGAAGAAAGGTTACAAGCAGACCGAGGTGGGCGTGATTCCGGAGGAGTGGGATGTTCTTCCTCTAAGCAGCTTGATAAAACTCCAGAGCGGTTACTCCTTCCGCAGCGAGAATTTCTGCGACATTGGTGTTCCAGTCATTCGGATTTCGGACATTCAGGACGGAACGGTTGTAACTGCGGGAGCAACCTGTCACCCACCAGTCAAAATCTCGTCTGACTTCCTGATACGTGATGGAGATTTCTTGGTGGCGATGTCCGGCGCGACAACAGGCAAAGTGGGGGTCTTCAGAAACCAAACGCCTGCTTATCAAAATCAGCGTGTTGGCAGATTCGTGGTTGGTAACAAGGATCACACATCGTCGGAGTTCGTTGGGCATCTTGTTCGTTCGCACGCATTCGGTTCACAACTCAAAGCCTTGCTGGAACAAGGCGCTCAACCAAACGTCAGCGGACGGCAAATTGAATCGCTGTTGTTTTCAGTTCCGCCGAATCCAGACGAACAACGCGCCATTGCGGCGGCGTTGAGCGATGTGGATGGACTGGTTGGCGGATTGGAACAACTCATCGCCAAGAAGCGCGACCTCAAACAGGCCGCCATGCAGCAACTCCTCACCGGCAAAAAACGGCTGGCAGGTTTTCGCGGCGATTGGGCGGTGAAAACGATGGGTGAATTATTCAAGTTCAGCGGTGGTTATTCGGCTTCACGCGACCAGCTTTCATCTGAAGGCCATTGTTATTTGCACTACGGCGACATTCACGGCGCAACGAAGACATTCGTTGATGTGAGCGCGGATTATCAGAGCATCCCCAAGCTCGACATCCCACTCAAGCGAGTGGCCGTGAAATCACTGCTCGAAGATGGCGATGTTGTATTCGTGGATGCCTCGGAAGACGACGAGGGAACAAGCAGGCACGTCGTCGTCGTGAACAAAGAAAATAAGCCGTTCATCTCCGGCCTTCACACCATCGTCGCCAAAAGCAAAACGGCTGAGTTGGTCCATGAGTATCGGAACTATTGCTTTCAGACTGCGGCCGTTCGCCAGCAGTTCCTTTTCTATGCGGTAGGCACGAAGGTTTCTGGCATCAGCAAGACAAACATCGCCAAGCTGACGATTCCTGTTCCGCCGCCCGCCGAACAAACCGCCATCGCCGAAGTGTTGTCGGAAATGGATGCGGAGCTTGCGGCGTTGGAGCAGCGCCGCGACAAGACCCGCGCCTTGAAACAAGGCATGATGCAGGAATTGCTCACCGGCAAGACGCGGTTGATATGAGTGCATCGTTTAACCATCATTGAACCATGCAACGCGAAAAAGAAATTGAAGCGTTGGAGCGGCGATTCCCAGAGTTGGCCGTCACCGCCTTTACTCAAGCACGCGCACGGGCGCTCGCGATCGGGTTGACCGTGGTGGAAACACAGGACGCCATGCTTTATGAGGTTTTTCCCGACGGCACACGCAAGGCGATCAAGCCCATTGAGCCGCCGACACTGGTAGTGAAGGGCAGCAGGCATATCCTTCGATGAGCAACGTCAGCCAATCCCCGGCCAGCGCCAGCGTCACCTACTTCGTGGATGAAGCCGGGGATGGTGTGTTGTTCGGGCCGCGTGGCCGCGACCGGCTGGCGGATGCGGATGCGCCGCAGTTTTTCATGCTGGGCATGGTGCGGTGCGCGGCGGAGACGGAGGTGGCCCGGCAGTTGGCGGAGCTGCGTGCGGCTCTGCAAACGAACCCGCACTATGCCACGATTTATTCGCTGAAGCCCGAAGCGCAGAAAACCGCCCGCGCCTTTCACGCGAAGGATGACCACGCGGAAATCCGCAGCAA
>JANYBF010000482.1 GCA_025360895.1 Verrucomicrobiota bacterium | reverse complement strand
GCGACCTTTACCAGCACCGGCTCGACCAGTGTGGTGTTGAACAGTGTTGATGCGCTCCACGGCGATCTGGGCATGGTGAACGACGGCGACATCATTCTGGCGTTGAGTTATTCCGGCGAATCCGAGGAGTTGTTGAACCTGATTCCCGCGCTGAAACGGTTCTCCGTCAAAATTATTTCCGCCACGGGCGCGCCACACTCGTCGCTCGCCCGCCACAGTGATGTGGTGCTCAACGTCAAGGTGCCGAAGGAAGCCTGCCCGTTTAATCTCGCGCCCACGGCCAGCACCACCGCGACGCTGGTGATGGGCGACGCGCTGGCGATGGCGGTCTTGCAGGCACGCGGGTTCAAGCAGCAGGATTTCGCCAAGTATCACCCCGCCGGGGCCATTGGCCGCGCGATGCTTTTGTGCGTTGGTGATATCATGCGCACCGGGATGCGCAATGCCGTGGCCGCACAATCGTTGACCGTCAAGGAGGCACTGTTGGTGATGACCCGCGCCAAGTCCGGCAGTCTGAGCGTTATCAACGAACGCGGCAAACTGGTCGGCGTCTTCACCGACGGCGATTTCCGCCGCCACATGGCCACGGATAACAACTTGCTGGCGCAGCCGTTGCAGCGGGTCATGACTCGCCGGCCGATTCGCATCCGCGACAGCGCCCTGGCGGTCGAGGCATTGAAAATTTTTGATCAGCGCAACATTGACGATTTGATTGTGGTCAACGCACAAGGTGAACCGGTGGGTCTGGTGGACTCGCAGGATTTACCCAAGCTGAAGTTGATGTAAACGGCGGGTGTAATCGGCGAGTTGACACCCGGCCGAATCGGCTGTAACTGGGCGAACCGAGGCGTTACTGAAGTCTGGAACTCCCGTTCGCGGTTGACCACGGAAACAAACCAACCTAACTTCGGCCCATGAATCCACACGCGGCCAACGCTCCTCGTGATGGCCTGAAGGAGCAGGCGGCATTCACCCTAACTGACCTGGTGGTGGTGCTGGGGGTCGTCGCCTGGCTAACGCTGCTCTCGTTAAGTGCGCTGGCACACAGTCAGCCTTCTTCGGATCGGGCGGGCTGCGCCAATAACCTGCGCCGCCTGATGCAAGCTTGGCAGATGTATGCCGATGATAATTCCGGGCTGCTGATGGCCAACGCCCCGGCAGCCGGTTACCTCCCTTGGGTCAGCGGCTCGATGAACTCCTCGAGCTCCGACGACACGAATACCTTCAAACTTACAAATGCGGCCTACGCGGCGATCGGGCCTTACGTTAATTCATCATTGTTGTTTCGTTGTCCAGCCGACCCCACCACGGTGGTTTTCGGCGGTGTGCCGCAGTTAAGAGTGCGAAGCTATTCGATGAACGAGTATGTGGGGCCTCCGACGCCTGCGACCTGGGGCCCGACCTACCAGGTGATGACCAAGACAGTTGAAGTATCCCAGCCCGAAAGAATTTTTGTGCTTTTAGATGAGCATCCCGCCAGCATCAATGACGGACAATTCGCCGTTGATCTCACATCCACGGGCATGCAAGCAGGGCTGATTGATTTTCCGGCGTATTTCCATCTGGGTGGAGAAAATCTCGGCATGGCCGACGGTCATGTTGAATATTGGCAGTGGTCCGATGCCCGGACCATGCCCCCGATTAGCGGCCCGATCAACTTCGGCGGGGCGATGCCAAACAATCCCGATGTCGCCCGACTTCGGGCTGCAGCTTCTTATCCGAAGTAAGGGAGGCAATTGTCGGAGCACACACCATGAAAGTTCGGAGCCGTCTTTTTCTATCAGTCGGAACGGGCATTGCCATCGCCATGTCCTCGTGGGCGAATCCGTTGGTCGGACCGCCGCTCACACCTCGAGCGCTGTCCTCTGGAGCAGCAGGTGATGGCCACAATCCGGGTGTCAGCGCGGATGGCCGGTTCGTCGTGTTTGTCAGCGCAGCGGACAACCTGGTCACCAACGACAATAACGGAATGTTTGATGTTTTGGTACGCGACCGCCAGCTCGGCCAAACGCTTTTGGTGAGCGTCAACGCGGCGGGAACCAGCAGCGGGAATGGGGCTTCCCATTCGCCAACGATGAGCGCCACCGGTCAGTTCGTCGTCTTCGCGAGCACCGCCAGCGACCTGGTTGCCAACGATACCAACCATGCTTCCGACGTATTCCTGCGGGATCTGATGGCGGGAACCACCACGCTGATCAGTGTTAGCGCCAACGGCGTCAGTCCGGGCAACTTAGAATCCACTGCCCCGACCTTAACCCCGGATGGCCGTTATGTGCTCTTCACCAGTCGTGCCAGCAACCTGGCGACCGGCGATGCCAATAATGCGGTGGACTTGTTTGTCCGAGATACCATTGCTGGAACCACAGCGCTCGTGACTCGCAACTCCGCGAATACCGCAAGTTCTGCGGGTAGGTCGGTCATATGGGATGGCAATCGCCAGATAAGTGACGACGGTCGGTGGGTGACGTTCCACAGCGCCGCAACCGACTTGGTGACCGGAGATTCCAACCTCAAGCTCGATGTCTTTTTGCACGACATGCAATCATCATCCAATCTCGCCCTCAGTGTTAACACCGTGGGAACAGGACTTGGCAACGGCGATTCCCAAGGTGCTTTCATGGATTCTACTGGTCGCTATGTGGCTTTTCAGAGCGCCGCTGCCAACTTGGTAACCAACGTCTCGAACACGGGGCTTGATGTGTTTATCCGCGATCGTGTTAATGGAACGACGAAGCTGGTGAGCGTGATTGCCAGCGGCCTAAGTTCAACCTCAGGCACCTCCGGTTCACCGGTGCTGAGCCAGCAGGGTAATGTCGTGGTGTTCCTCAGCACCGCCAATAATCTCGTGGCGGGCGACACCAACTTGTCCGGGGCGGATATGTTCCGCCGTGATCTCGTCGCTGGCACCACCACGCTGATCGCTCCGGGCGTTTCCGTTTTGAGCGATGCTCCGGCGGCGCGATTTGTTCCGGGGCTTTCGGCCGACGGACGTTTCCTGCTCTATCAGGATGCCGGTAAAAACCTGATGCTGTTCGACGCCGCGACGAGTTCCAACTTAACCGTCGCGGCCAACGTGCCGGCTTCAGATGCCGTCATGTCCGACGACGCGAATTGGATTGCATTCGTCGGAGCGCCCGAGACGACGGGCGTGCGAAATATTTATCTCTTTGACCGGTTGGGCGGGACGACCGAACTGATTTCGCTACGAGCCCCGGGGGTGCCGAGCGCGACGGGTAGCGCCGCCAGTCGCTTGATTCCCGGCGGGGTCAGTTCCAACGGCCAGTTCGTCGTGTTCGAGAGTTACGCGTCAGATTTG